>NZ_NHNZ01000167.1:11478-11725 GCF_002727095.1 Halorubrum sp. C191
CCCTCGAACAATTGGAGTATCGATCCAGAACGATCCCAGCACGACCCTCGAATCATTGGAGTATCGATCCCAACCGATCCCAGCACGACCCTCGAAGGAGTACAGTATCGATCCAAACCGATCCCAACATGACCAGCAAACCATTAGAGGATCAATCCGAACTGACTCCGTCGTGAGTCCAGCGCGATCCAACCGTGACCCGTAGGTGATCGAGGTGAGCGTTCGACGTGAACCCACCGAGAGCCCA
>NZ_NHNZ01000184.1:0-26681 GCF_002727095.1 Halorubrum sp. C191
CCGCTGTTCGTCGTCGGGTGCCGTCTCGTCTCGGTTGTCCCCCCCGTCGCAGCCCGCTCGGTGGTCCATCCTCGATGCTGGTCGTTGGTCGAAGTCGGTGTGTTGCTTCTTGGCTGTCGGGTCGGATCCGCCAGTCGTTCGTCTAATCGCCGGGGGTCGTCGCTGGTCGATTCTCGTTTCCCGTCGCTCGTCGAGTTATTGCCGCCGAGTCAGTCTCGCTGGTGGTGTCGTGGATCGAGATCCGGTGCTATCGATCAGCTGGTAGTCTATCGTCGAGCTCCGGGTCCAGGTTGTTCCTCGTTCGTCGTCGGTTCTCCGAGTCAGGCTCCCCCGCTACCTCGCAGTCGTTGCTGTCTCGCTTCGTCGCCGGCACTGGTCGTGGCTCTTCTGTGGCCTCCTGCTGGTGGTCGTTGCTTGACTGTCGTTGGGGCCTGTTCATCGCCTCATCTCTCCCGTCCGCTGCGCCGCTCCCCGAGGGTTCCATCCACTATCATATCCTTGATAGTCTCCGCCTTGTCCGCCGCTCGTCTCCCCCACTTTCCCCCGCCTGTTTCTTGGCTCCGGCCCGAATCGTTCGCTACGCGACTATCCACTGAACTTCATCTCCCCTGAACCCTAATTGTGTGAATTCGGCCGAACGTATTAGACAACCCCAAGTTCATTAATAGGGTCTCTAAAGCTCTCTCGTCGTATGGCTGAACGTATGTAGACGCTGTCGCCGGTGTAATTCTATATACGAACCCCCGTAATCCCGCCGCAGTCTAGTATTTACAGGGAAAGACAGATAGAATACATAAATTAATAGAGGAGGTGTCAATCGCCACGTCGTCTGGTATTACTAGGAAATTTGAATCAAGATCACCGGCTATATACAGAATGCCGCAATCTCTGTGCCGTCTAGTATTTACGAGACTATATACGAGACGGCCGCATCACGCCACCGTCTAGTATTTATGCTGGTGGTTCGCGCGTCGCACCTCGTGTTCTGAGAGTTAATACACACCCCCGCAATACCGGTGTAGTCTGGTATTTACGAGACTATATACGAGAAGGCCATATCATGCTGCAGTCTGGTAAATAGGTAAATGCCAGGTGGTCGTGCGATCGGGACTTGCCAATTAATACGCACCTGCTGAATACCGGTGCCGTCTAGTATTTACGAAACTATATACGGACTACCGCAATCCCGGTGCTGTCTGGTATTTACAGGGCCGGTTGGGCTGTAAAAACCATACTAAATGTGGTAGGAAGCACTGAGTAGTGAGGTGATCGAGCCGGTAGCTATCGCGAAAGGAGTGAGGCTGACTTGGGAGGTGTGGGGTGTGAGGACGCTGGCACAAGTTAGTCTTCGATAGCTGAGAGCTAGAGAGTCAGTATTGGTGTGGCTTGCTGAGAATACTTCGTCGAGGGGTTGCGTTCTACTCGTGTGTTAGCCTTGTACTCAGCTTTGAACGTTGAGTATTTAACACTTAATCGACCGAAAATGGCGGCTGAGACGGTGTGAGCACGGAAAAGAGAGTTCAGCCGTAGACGCTCCGCTCCCTACTGGAGGTTCAAACGCCGTGAACGCTGCCTTCATTATCTTCTGTGAATCACTCTCCTGTTCGACCGATACCCTAAACTCTTCGTAGAACGTTCTCCTCCGATTCCGGGCTCAATAGTGTTAACACGACAACGTTCAAAGCTGAGCCTTGTATTGAGGGTCGGGGGGTCGCGCTCTATTCGGGAGTCATTTTTGCGTCGACAGTCGGGGGGTCGTTTTCCATTTCCGCGTCAGGAATCGCTGAAGCGGGGGAATTGGGAGCAGAAACTGATCGCATCTCGCTGGGTCGAAACAGCAATTCGATGATATCGCTCTCGCAAGTGTGATTCCGAGTTTGAGGGCTTCGATGGTGGCGGGCGAGTATAAGACACGCTTCTTGTACCTCAACGGCCAGTGAATAGTGAGCCTGAAGAGAGTCGTCCAATAGTTTTGCGTCGAGAGTGAGACAGGCGTGGGTTAGGAGTCGTGTGGGAGATCGTTGGGGCTGGGAAGGTATTCACGAGTGGGTCGGCGTGGGGCGAGCCTGTCGGATGTCCTGCGTCAGGCAGTGATCAGTTGGGGATCGTCACCGCTAGCGTCTCCGAGAGGTTGGGCTCTCGCGAGAAACAAATGGAGGGTCGGGGGTGACGACGCTGTGACTACGCCCGGCTTCCGATGGTCGTGCGGGAGCTGCTAGTCGGCAGCTTCAGACTCGTCGGTGGTACTGTCGGCTTCAGACGCATCTGTATTGACGACCTCGCTGTCTTGATCGAGGTCGACTCGGAAGCCACCATCAACTTGGTCGCCGCCGATGTCGTCATCCCACTCCGGGTGATAGCGAACCGTTTCGTCATGCTCGATTCCGTACTCTTTGACGAAGGTCCGCCCTGTAATCGTCCCGCCAGGTTTGTAGCCGTAGACATCTGCCCGGTCGAACCGCTGTTCGAGGGGGACGAGGATGATCTCGTCGTCGTCTTCATTGTAGGCGAGCATCATCGCTTTGGTGTCCTCAAGATACTGCTCGACAACCGTAGAGTTCGGTGCGAGCTGCCCATCTTCCCGGATGGTAATGAACTCGCGTCTGTGGTAGACATCGTGGCCCTCATCGGTGAGGGATTCAGCGACTTTGTCGATGACTAGTTCGGGGAGAGCGTCATCCTCCGGGGGGCCATCTCTGGTGTATCTTCTTTCTTGTTAGCGTTAGTATTGGGTTGGCTGTTTGGGTTGTCTGGTGGATTATTTGTTTCTGAGTCTCCGCTGGCAGTAGCTTCTTCTGACATGCTAAATAGCTACATTCAGCCGAAGGCAGCATATCCTTTTTCCCTAGCAGCTGACTGGATTAGGGCGGGATGGAAGAGATAGAGGCGGGCAGAAAGTGGGCCTATTCGATGGCTTTGCGGAGTGAATCTAGCGTGTGAATCTCTTGGATACCAGGCTTATCGAGTTGCTTGTTTATTTTCTCAATGTTCTGTTCCCCGTGCCCGCTTGGAAGATCATCCACTTCTTCGCTGAGTTTCTCTAGGAGTGTGACTGCGGCATCGTAGTTTTTGACTACCCAGATCGCATCACCATATCCCTCCTTGAGAGCTTCGTAGTCGTCGAAGACGTGCTGTTTCTTCTCCGGGCTCATCTCGACTTCAACGAGCTGGTCGCGGTCTCCAGAGGTTTGCTTTGTCGCTTCTGCGAAGGTGTCTGTCTTGTTTTCCCCTCTGTTGATGTCGCCGTAGAGTGTAATGTCGAACCCCTGCTGGTCAAAGTATGCGGCAGAGAGTCGGACGCCAAGGTGATGCTCTGGACTTTCGTTACCGAGCTCACCGCCTTCGTCTGGGGAGAGGGATTTTCCGTCAGCGAGGAACTCGCCTTCTTTTGTCGGGATGTAGTAGACTTTGTTCTGACCGATCGTGACCTTCTCGACCAGCTCTTGATCTTCGAGGTCTGAGGCGTACTCGCTGTTGGGGAGCGTCGTCATTGGCTTGTTGAGATCGTACAGCTTGATGTCTCCACTGAGGGCGTCGAAGATGTTTTTTAGGAGCGTTTTCTGTTCGGGCTTGAGCCCACCGTCGTCGCCTGTGGTGTCGCTGTCGGTGGTCGTGTTGTCGCCATCTCCGTCACCAGATGAGCTGAAGTTAGCGCCGGCGCTGGAGTTGATGTACTCACTGTCCCGGTTGAGGGTGTGGAGATTCCGGCTGCGCTCCCGAACGAATTTGGACTTCGGGGAGACGTCGAACGGGCCTTCGCTGTGTCCTGGCGGGATTGGGAGGGGTTTCAGGGTGAGAATCTCTGGTTTCTGCTTGTGGAAGCCTGTCGATGGAAGCTGGACAACCCATTCTCCACGACGGAGCCCAGCGATTCGATCTTTGATTTCGTCGGTGTCTAGGTCCTCGTGGAACAGCGAATTCGCCAGCATGTCGTCGGTGGCGATGTTCCCGATGATCTTCGTGTTGACGTTGTTGAGGATCTCCTGATACGCCCGCCGATTGCTGCGTGGGTCTTCGCCGAGGACCTGCTCGGGGTACTGCATGATGAGTCCGAGCGAGAGATTGAACTCGCGTCCTTTGGGGAGGAGTTCGTTGTAGACGATCTCGTTGCGGGCGACGTTCGCGGATTCTTCGATGATGACGTTCGTGATGTAGTCGTCACCGCTGGGCGTCCAGAGAGACTGGACCGATGTCCAGAGGTGCGAGAGGAACAGGACAGTGAACACTTCGCTACTTTCTCCGCGGAGGTTTCCGGTGTCCATTAGCAGGACCTTGTTGCCGTTGAGGATGTTTTTCAGGTCCAGCATGGGGACCTCCTCACGGTCGTACCAGTCCTTTTCGTCGTTCCAGTGTTCCTCCGGGACCTCGAAGGAGAGCATGTCCCAGATGAAGTCTCGTTCCTTGAGCTTCCGAATCCGGTTGAGGACCGCGTCGGTCGTGTTCATGAACTGCCGCTCTTCTTTCTCAAGGTGAGACTTGAGGAAGCTCCGGACTTGCTCGTCTTCCGCAGGTGGGAGTGCTTTGTTGAGGTCTTCGGGGTCTGCCTCTTCGAGGTTCTCGATGGACCGGCCGTGGTGTTGGAAGTCTCGGGCTGCGTCCAGTAGATCGCCGATTGTGAAGTAGTCGGAGCCGTTCTCTTCGTCAAAGAGTCCCTTGATGAGGTTGGTGAGGATTTCGTTTGCGACGAAGGCTTGGTCGACCGTCTCCCGTCCGAGGACGAAGCGTAGCAGCTGGAAGTAGTGGTCGATGAGGTCTTGGACGGCTGTTTCACGTTCGCGACCAGCCGAACGTGTGAGCGGTCTGAGGTCGAAGAATGGGATGCCGGGGATGTTGCCGTCTTCTTCGGGAACCTTGATGTACTCGACGTCCTCGAGGTCGCCAAAGAGTGTCCGATGGCATCGCAGGTAGTTCCGACACATCTCTCCGCCCTTGGGATCGATGAGGATTGTTGGGCCATTGAGTTGCTCGTGGGTAGTGAGCATGTCGTTGATCGTGGCGACTGTCTTCCCGCTCCCAGTGGTTGCTGCCCGGACGTAGTGGTGGGTGAGGTCGCCGGCGGAGAGGGCGAGCGCGTCCCGCTTGTCGATCTCGTGCCACCATTGATTCACGCTGTCGATGGCGCTGATCTCGTTGGTGGTGTCGTTGTCATCGCGAAGAGCTGTGACCGCGTGGCCGATGGTCATCCCGTCAGAGAATTCCCTGAACACTTCTTCGTTGGGGGAGGTGAGCGCCGACTGTGCTTTGGGCTTGCCGCCAGTCCCACCTCGGCTTGCTTTCGGGAGTGCGTCGATCGATGAGACGGTGATGAAGTTCGCGAGTTCTTCGGTGTTACAGACGAGCATCGACTTCCGACGAGTCACCATCTCAAAACCGTTTGGGTAGGTGATCCCGTGGTTCAGCATCCGCCGGTACTCGTTTTCGTTCTGGCCAAGGTATTTCCCGTCGATGGAGTAGAACTTCCCACTCAGGTGGCTGAGCGAGTCTTGGAGATTTTTCGCGGTGCGTTCGGTTTGGGCTGCGGCCCGGAGGGAGACGTTGTAGGTGTGGCTAGGGTTTTTCATGTCGATCTGCCCCATCCGGCTCTGGCCGGCTCGTTGCCCATCGACTTGGGAGTCCATGATGGTCCCGCCGATTTCTTCGGGCGTGTCTCCCCGGTGGCGCTGCTGCTTTTCTTCGTCGGAGACGCCCACGATAGCGTCGAAGATACTCCGAGCGACCATGCCGCCAGTCGTGTGGACGCCGCGCTTGAGGCGGCCTTTCTGTCGTTGCGCCTTCGGCGACCAGTCCGAACGCGGCTCGAAAACGACCTGGAAGAGGACTGCGTCATCGGTCTGGATGATGCTTTCAAGCAGGTTTGAGAGGGTAGACCGATCCGTCGTTTCGGTGTCGTACCGGGTGAGAAGCGTCATCCAGTCTTTCCGCCGCTCTTCGACACCCTCGTAGCGAACCATGTGCGGCGTCTCCTCGAACACATCTGTGATGTCGAAGTCCTGCCGGTCGAACTCGAAGTTCTCGGGGTACTGCGAGCGCGTCGTACTCTCAAGAGTATCACAGTTCGTGTCGCCGCGTTCGCCAGGCCCGAGGAAGAATTGGAACTGGGCCTCGTTTTCTGGCTTGTAGATGATGAATTCGAAGTTGGAGACGCCGTCGATGCTGTCGATGTGGAGCTCCATGTCGAGCGGGAGCTTCCGACCCGTCCCGTATCTGTGAAGTCCGTAGAGTTCGCGTTTGACGGTCTCTGAGTTGACCTCTTCTCGGACGGGGATGATCTTGATGTACTCCTGACTAGCCTCTAGTTCAGTAACGCACTCTTCGGTATTTTCTACTCCTCGATTTTTTGTATCGCGTTCGTCAGACGTGTTGTCTGAGGCCCCAGATTCTTGTGAGGGCTGTCGCATGATTGAGAGATCCGATCGCACATCATATGAATTTTTTTGGAGATATACACAGATACTTTGACTTTTATTTTGAAATTGGAAGGTAAATATCTCACACAAGCGTGTCACGAATACCCGATATATGGACCAGTAGAGCACAGAAAGGGCTCACAATATTGTGACGGAATCGAATATTCCAAAGAGATAGTCTCTTGGAGCGTATTTCCGACCGATTCGGGTTGATAGGTTGTGTCGAATCGGGGTAAAGTGGAGGGATTCACTGTGTGACGAAGCGTTTGATGTTATAGACGACACACGCCAACGCGATCGATCTACCCGACATCATCAATTTCTTCGAGAGCCTCCGTGGCCACGTCCCCCAACTCGCCAGCCTCGATATGTGAGTATCGTTCGCGAACCATCTCTTCGGAGTTATCGACATACCGAGCTGCTACGGTGTACCCGAACGCGCGGACGAGGACCTCACCCATCCCACGTCGACCGCCGTGGGGTGCAAGATAGTCGTGTTTCGGATGGTTGATGTCGATCTCGGCAACCTCTGAGAGTCGCTGGAGAATCGACCGTGCGCCGTCCGTCGTGATTGACGGCGGCCGAATGTCCGCATCGAGCGCAAGCAGTAGGTCGCGAGCATATTCTTCACGACGTTTAGTGATTGCTTCTGGGCGTTCCCCTCGTTCGGTTAGCTCTTCTTGGACGAGCTCTGCGAGCGTCCGTTGGTCGAATGTCGGAAACACAGGCCAGCGCTCCGTCGGCGGCTCCATCAGCTTGCGGTAGCTCCGCAGCGGCGAGATCGCCGGGTCGGGGAGACTCGCGGCGTCCCACTGCTGTTTCTTCCGGTAGACGTCCATACTCCCGTCGTCAAGCGAGAGGTCCTCCCAGCGGACGCCGCGCCGGCGCGGGTCGTTCGGATCCCGGAGCAGTTCCCCGACGCGGACAGGTGTGTACGCGAGAACGAACACCAGCGCCCGGTCACGAGCCGCCTTCAGCGCCGCGTAGCGTGCTCGCTGTTTGTCGAGGGGGTCAGTATCCTCCGGGAGTGTCGTGTACGCCTCGACGGCGTCGCGGGCCTGTTCGTCGACGTAGCGGGTGAGAGCGTGGCGCTGTTCAGATGTCCAGGCCTGCTGGTCGCTGGGCTTGCGGCCGTCATCCTCGGGGAGTGGGGCCATCGCACTCGCCCGCTGGGCGTAATGCGCCTCGAGATAGCCCTCGTTGACACACCAACCACACCACGCAGAGATATAGCGGTAATAGGTTTGAACGGTGTTCAGCTTGAGGCCACGGTCACCAGCGAGATGCCGAGCGTATTTGCGGAAGACGCGTTCGTCGAGCTCCTCGAAGGTAGGGTCGCGGTCGACGTCGTCGGGGAGGATCCCGGTCCAGTCATTGTCGCCGCGGTTGCCGGCGGCCCACTTGGCGAACCGCTCGAGCTCGCGGGCAGCGTTTCGCCGATAGTTCCCGCCGTCGCCGCCGCGGCCTTTCCCCTTGTCTTGGAGGTAGCGCTCGAAGGAACTCGTGAGCGGTGTCGAACCATCGCGTGTCGATGAGGTGTTCTGATTCATAGGTTTCGTCACGGGAGCAAGTGGTCATCCAGAATATCACTGTAGTCAATCGGAATCCCCTCCCACGCAGCCTTCACGGCGTTGTATCCGGTCCAGCCCTCACGTTCTAACAGCTCGCCGCACGCTTCGCAGAACTCACGACGCGAAATGATGTCGTTGTCGTAGAGGATATAGAACAGAAACGGCGGTGTCACAACACGGATATCTTCGGCTTGGTCGTCGACAGCGCGGCGAATCGAACGCCGGCCCGCTGCGTCCATCAAAATGACGTAGTCGATAGCCTCGGGATTCTGTACCACTTCCTGTCGGAGCGATTCCTCGCCGGCGTCCGCTCCGTGGGGCCGGGGGACGCTCGTCACTTGGGTAAGCGGTGTCTCGTCATCTTCGAGCGCATCAAGCGCGGTACGGCTCCCGTAATGAAGCCGGTATGGGCGACTCCCCTCAGGTGCAGTCTCGCGCGTATTCTCGACGTGCCGCTTGAGTTCCTGTCTACAGACGTTCGTCGTCGTGAGACCGACGTGTTTCGTTATTTGCGTCCACAAGGAGCTATTCGCAACGGCGATCAGCGTGTCCGTATCGACGAGGATCGGATACCGTGTGTCGGCGCTAGCCATTTAGACGAGATAGTCACTGGTGTCGTCGTCGGCAGCCTCACGGAAGGCATCGATGTCCTCCTGGAGCAGATCGAACTCATCACCGAGTAGCACGCGGGCAGCGTCTTCGGAGAGCTCACCAGCCGAATAGCGTTCATAAATCGCAATCTTATCGTCGTCCGTCATCGCTCGCCGAAGCATCTGGGTGAGTCCCTCGCGTGCGAGTTCACTAACGTTGATTCCCCCCAGATGGACCGAGTCCAGCTCAGTAGCCGCCTCTTTGAGCGGGCCAGCACGGAATTTGATCGTATCATCGAGCGATTCTTGGCTCATACGCGGGTCTACGTGGGCCGGGATGTTAGTTGTTCCCCAATATGTGAACACGTTGGTACAGAAATCATCGAGTCAGAAATCTGTGTAACTTGCCTCCAAGTTAGAGACGCGTTCGTGACACGGCATAGTCACCGTGAGACGGACCACTGATTTATATTGATTATTCGTAGTACGGCTTCCACATAAGTCCCCTATATGGATCGAACCTCACCGGTCTGTTGTGGGGGCGAGGAAGTCCCACTCACGAACGGCGAATCCGACGATCTCGATACGGCGCTGAAGGTGTTCCCATTCACGGGCGATTTCACGCCGTCGGTCTTCCTCATCGGCTTCAAGCGTTTCGTCGACAAGCGTCCCGCGAAGCTGATTCGGTGATTCGACATCGAATTCGTCTTCCCAGTCACTGATTTGTGCTTTCAGATCGGTGAGCCGTTCGGTGAGGCCTTCGGCGGTGTGGTCGCTATCCCGAAGGCGTATGGCCTCCGTAATCGCTTGACGACGGTAATCGGGGAAGTATGTCGTGTGGGCCCCGGTATCGTTATGGTGGAGGATGCCGTCGTCGACGAGCCGCTCGAGGACGCGCTTGGTCGGCCCGTGTGACCAGTCCGCCTCGGAGGCGATCCAGTTCGCTGTCCGCGGCTCTGATACCTGCCGGGCGACCATCCGCACCCGGTCTTCACCCGTGGGTTGGCGTTCCATCGAGTCCTCGAAACCTGATTCACCTCCAGTCATAGAACACCGTTCGTACTTTGTCGTAATATAGGTCAGAGGAATCCGGTCTATCAGGAAAACGCCCCTCGCCATCGCCATGGACTCGCCTGAGACGGCCCAGAGAAATCTCAAACCCCGTTATTGGCGGCTCTACCTCAGGGGAAGCGTCTTTCTGAGCCAATTGCAGCATTCGTGCTTCCCCGACGGCGTCGGGGTATTTCAAACTAGTCATGATTATTGCGCTAATTCCTCCCACTCGGTAGCACGACAAACCCGCAACGGGCGTTTTTCGGTTCGTTCACACGATATCCGATATCAATTCCTTATGTAACATATAGATAACACCGGGAAGCAAGAGTTACATAAGGAATTACGAGGATGTTGAGCAGCTACTATAGCCACCCGATCTCGGCGGGTGATCAGCTGTCTTGCTCTTTATCAATACCTCTAGAACACTCGTCATAGTCAACATCGACCGTGGCGGCTCTGTTGAAATCCTCTAATTCTGATAGTTTTGAGAGGCTATGCTGAATACACAGCGCGTATGGCTCATAGCAGGAATCCGAACACCGGGTATGAGCCGATGATCGCCACCGACGGCGTCAACACCCACATCGTCACGATACGCTTGGCCGCCGCCGGGTCGAAGAGACTTCGCTGGTCGATGTCTGCCGGTCCCTCGGCACCGATATCTGGAATATTCGGGGTTTCATCCGGTTTCTCGGCCGATTCCTCGCCTCGGGCAACGTCCCCGATAGTCGGGCCGGCAGGGGCGTCCTCGGCGCGTGACGTGACCAGTGCGCCGGTCGAAACCGCGACATCCGGCCGGTCAGGGGTCGGCGTCACTAACTCTGCCAGTGTCGATATGCGACTCGCTCGACCCCATCCGAGGCCGATGATCGTTGACGTCGTGCTGACGGCGAGACTCGCTGGAATCCCGAACGACGAGAGAGCGGTGATGACCGTTCCACCGATCACGGAAACGATCAGTGAGGCGAGAATGGGGAGCTCCGTGATGTCGTCCCCGACCGTTTCGAGCGTGCGGCGGGCGATGGTGAAACTACCCAACGCGAAGGCCCCCACCGCGAGGAGGACACCCTGATTCACGGTGAGCGAGCCACCCTGACCGACGAGGGGAGCGACGGCGTTCGCGGCGTTCGACGCCCCGGCCGAGAACGCCATATAACAGCCGATGAGGACGACCAACAGCGACCCGACAATGTCCTGTGGTGATGCGTTCGGATTGATGAATGGCCGTGGAACCGTGCTCGATCGGTCAAATTGGATGAACTGGAGATTGAACGTCGTGAACGCGACGTAGCGGTCGAGATACGGGTAGACGTAGCGGCCGATAACGACTCCGAGAGTCAGACACACCAGTGGGGAGACGATCCAGGCGGAGACGATAACGAACATCAACGCCTGATTGAGAGTCCCGGTTGCGAGTCCCAATCCGACGATGGCGCCCACGGCAGTCATCGACGTTGACGCTGGGACCCCGTAGAGGTTCGATATCAACAGCGACGCGCCGGTGAAAAACAGAACGATGATACTGGCAACGGGCGTGAACTGGATCGCTGGCACGATACTGCTGCTCATCGTTTCGATAACGTTCCGACCCACAGTCCACGCTCCGAGAAAGGCGAAGCCAACGAACAACGCCCCTGCAGTTGTCTTTCGAACGAGCCGTGAGCCGACTGCAGGGCCAAATGCTACCCCTGTGGACGATCCGCCAATATTGAACCCGACGAATGCGGCGACAATAATACCGACAGCAGTCAGGATCATCACCATTGTAATAGGATAGATATTGCCAGACACCGGTTTAGTACCTTTGACGGTCGTTCCAACTGCCAGTTCACGTTCTGCGCTGAACACAGACACAGTAGCATTCGGGTGCCGATACCGACAATATCTCCCGTTATCACTCCGACCGCGCCGGCTGTGCTTGTTCTCCCGATGAACAACACAGTAGACTGGCTATCAACGGCTCGATGTCTGAAAGCCGATTTGCGTTCAGGACAGATCGGGACGTCTGTCTGTTGACTACAGCCTCTGTATCGGTCACGTCGCTACTGAACGACGTTTGAGAAGATCCTACCCGTGATGGACACGACGTAGTGCATCAGCCGTTGCTGTTCCCGAGATACGGATGTATTTTTGTGCAGTCGCCAGATCGCTCCACCCCATTAGTGCTTGGAGCGGCACGGGAGCGACGCCTTTGTAGGCATGGTAGCTGGCGGCAGTCGCTCGTAGACAGTGTGGATAGACACGTCCTGAGAGATCGGCTTCGTCGGCCGCGGCCTGTACCCGCCTGTTGATTGTTGACCGCGAGCGGGGAAACGCATCATACCGGCTAGCGAAACGTTCGACACACAGCTCAAGTCGAAGCGAGAGATCAAACGGAATGAGCCGCGCCGAAGCGACAGTCTTCGGATGCCATCGAGACCCGAGGGCATCCGCAGTAGATAGATCGTCGTTGTGGGTAATTTCCTGTTGGGCTTGACGCCGGCAGTACCCGCACTGGCACGGTTCGTGTTGTGGGATACGAATCGTGCGGCGGTTCCAGTTCACCCACGCGGTCTGGAAGTGTGCAATCTCCCCAGCACGAAGACCCAGTCGGCCTGCGATCAGACAAATGAATCGCGCTTCAAAATCGTGTGGTGCTGGAAGGGCTGAGCATGCTTCCAACAGGACCTCGAACTGGCGGTCAGTAAGGACATCCTCGTGAGTATGTCGAGTGGTAATTGCTTGCCGATGCCGGTCAGCCCATTCAGTTCCGGGTTGCTTGTGATGAGACACGCCTAGCCGTTCTCATGCTGGCAGATTGTGAGTAGCGCCGAACCGTGCTGAATAGAGGGCGCGCGGCCTCCAAATTTTCTGTTAACAAGTCACAAATATAAGAAAACTTATGATAACGTGTACCCTCTACTGTTTGATTATGTATTCAGAGAGACGCAACAACCACCGAAATACTGTGCCACGTACGACCGTCAGCCGTCGGTCACTACTCGCAGCGAGCGGGGTTATTGTAGTTGGGGGACTCGCTGGCTGTCTGAATCAAGTTGCGTCGTCAGTGACGAACACGGGCTCGTCGCCTGCGGCAGTGTTCGCAGGGACAGACTGGAATGATGATGACACGGAAGTCACGTTTATGATGGCTCCGGGGAGCCCGCACGTGAGTCGGTTGGCTCCGACGGTGTCTGCCGGGCAGCTTGGGGATGTCGAGTTGGAGGGGTGGGTTACGTCTTCTGCGGTGATGGCTCAGGACTACAATTCGTCGCGGAGCAACAAGCGGAAGACGCAGGCGGGTGATACGGATTCAGATTCCGATGGTGATGGTGTCGGTGACGGTTCTGAGGAGGACGCTGACCTCGTCGCGTATCTGGGTGGTGAACGATTGTTGCTGAGCGGTTCTCGGTGTGTTTGCCTGATGCGGAGGTTCCGGGTGGGAATGGGAGTCTCCGTGAGGAGGTGACGCCGGAGCGGCTCATCGCGTATCTGACGGGCGAGTCAGATGGTGAGGGTAAGGTGTACTCGTGGGGGAAGTCGGAGTATGCTGCTGGTTCGGATGGTGGTGGTGATTGTGATAATACTGACTCGTCCGCTCATCCGGGGGCGGTGTGCGGGACGACGCCTCACTTCGTTTCGGAGATGACGGGGCCTGTGGCGACGGGTGGGCGTCTTGAGGTCGTTCGAGGTGGTGACGGGACGGTGACGGTCGTCAGTTCGCCACCGACGGCGGAAGACAAGTCTGCGAAGGTGTGTACTGCGGCGGATGATGACCCGTGTGGTCCGGGTGTCTGGGCTCGTACAACGGAGTCTGGGTCTGGGTTGGGTGTGTTGGTGTATCAAGTGCTGGTGCAGCCGCCGCAGTGTCCGCGTCCGTTCCCGGCGTTGTTGTACGTCCAGCGGTGTGAGAGCAACGACCAACTCGTGTACACGGGTGGATGGGTCATCGACGACGCTGCGCTGTACGAGGATTCGGTGACAGTGTTGTCGATGGCCGGTCCGACGGAGGTGGTTGGTATCGAGTGTTGTTTCGATTACTCGGCTGACGCTGATGGTGACGGGTTCGGTGACTTGGTGAAACGGTCGGTGTCTGGTGAGCGTGCTCGGCGGGGGGCGCGGTTAGATTCCGGGACGGTAGCGGAGTTGGTCGAGACGGGTGTGCTTTCGGAGTCGGGGGGTGTCGACTACACTCTTCAGAAGCGACCGGGACGAGAGGCCGGGAATGAGGTCACGTTAGAGGTGACGGGCGACGAATACGGGTTCGTGACGCACGTGGCGGTGGATGCGCCAGCGTTACACTTGGTGAACGCTGCGAGTGTGTCAGAGGAAGTGAAATTCAAGGCGGGGGCTGAGCTGTCGAAGAGCGTGAACTGATTATCCGTGTGGCACCACGGTACTCCCGGTGACGTCCTGAGTTCTCGAACGGTATCTCTGTGCTCAATCCATCCTCTGTATTCAGCACGGCTCCAAGAATATGTCACTGGTTGAGGATTTCAACAGAGTCTTGTAACCAATTATTTGCTTCCCACCAATGATTTCCATTCAAGCATGACCGGAATCGTGATCCTCCCCGCTGGTCGCGACGACGCGTTTGAGGACTACAAACAGTTCATCCGAGAGGGGCACCCAATTGAGGATATATATTGATATCTCCTTGACAAGGACCTCGAACTATTTCGCACGACTTCTGAAACAGCCAGTTCATAACCCTTGTCGAGATGGAAGGGGTGGTGTCGATATGAACACCCCTCCATCGAAATGAATTCTCTACCTCTTCAATGTCATCACACACCAACTTCGAAGTGAAGACCCCGCCATCGATATGAAATCTCAGACATCACGACACACCGCCGGCACCGTCGGCATCCACTGTTCATGTGGGATTAGCGCAACCGTCGACACTATTTGTCTCAGCTAGATTAAGCGGATATAGTTGTAGCACAACGACTGTAATTTGATTTGGAGCGGTCTTCGATCCCGCTTATCCAAATTTGTTTATAACCCGTATGATTAAGTCGTATTAGAGACAAAGTAATTCAAAATGAGAGCAGAGGATTTGCCACCAGATGCGCCGGGGCACTACCAACAGTCGCATCCGCATCCCTACTATATTCCAGAGAAGTTGCCCCTCTCATCGCGGGTTGAGATTGACGAGGATCTCACAGCGACGATATCAGATGCGACGTTCCAGCTGGGACGTATCGACGGGATTAGTCCCACTGTCGATTTCTCGCCGGTACTGTATACGTCGCTCCTCCGGCTCGAAGCAGTCGAAACAGCAGAAATTGAGGGCGCAGATGTCGAGATGGACGAAGTCTACGCGTATCATACACGCCAGAAATCAGGCAGTTCTGGGCGTGTGAGCCGTGACTTACAGGAGGTTCTGAACGCTGAGCGCGCACTCAGTGATGGATTTGACGCAATTAAACAAGGAGAGTCGATTTCGGTCGAACTGCTCAAATCACTCCACGAAACATTACTCGACGGAGTTCGGAACGAGGGGGACGTTGTTGGTGAGTGGCGAGATGATGATGTTCATATTCCGTCGCCCCGTCCCGGACAGTCCCCATTTGTGCCACCACCGGCGGATCATGTCTCGGAGCTAATGGACTCGCTTGAAGCATATATTCAGATGGACGGCGAGTACCACTCCCTGGTTGACCTTGCGATCACTCACTATCAGTTGGAGACAATTCACCCCTGCTCGGACGGCAACGGTCGTCTCGGACGGATTCTAATCGTCCTCCAGTTACACAAGGCTGGCTATCTGTCTGAGCCGTACCTCTATCCGAGTGCCTATTTTAATCGAAACAAGCAGGCGTACGTCGAGACGATGCGTGCGGTTAGCGAAGAAGGCCAATGGCGCGACTGGATTGCGTTCTTTATCAAAGGCATTGAAGAGCAAGCGAAGGACTCCTACGAGCGAACATTCGAATTACTCGAACTCCGGCGAGAGTACGAAGCGCAGTATCCGAATCAAAAGACAAGTCACAAACTCGCCCGCGAACTGTTTGAACTGCCGTACTTCACCGCAGACAACATCACGGATCGGTTCGACGTAAGTCGACAGACTGCCTACAATGCGATTGAAGAACTCGAATCGGATGGCATTGTTATCGAAGTGACTGGCAAGCAGCGAAATCGTGAGTACAAAGCTATCGATGTATTCGATATTCTTGAACGGCCGGTACAACGGTAGCAAAGCTTAGTCGCCTATCCCGGATGCTGGATCGGTACCCATCGCTCCCGCCCCGAACAGTAGCATAGCACCGCCAATGACTGTCAAGAACCCGAGCACACGTTCCGAGTCTGGCTCTTCGGAGAGAAGCGACGTCGTGCCTGAGGTGTACACCGCGTAATATCGCCCGCTAGCGTCAACTACAATCGCTTCTTGAAGATTCGTCTGAGACTGACTACCCCCGGTCTCAACCGCCTGCTTGACTGCTGGTGAGTACTGGTCAACGGGGCGAGAAACGTCCTCTAACGCCTGTGAGGCATTTACTCGCTCCAAGGTGAGACGATATGATTGCGCCGACTCGTTCCACCCTGTAACACGTTCGAAGACACGCCCGTCGCTGGGGAACGCAAGATACCGATCTTGGGAAGCAAGGGACGGGTCCCCGGCGACGTGCCGGACACCGGGATACGGTGCGAAACGCGATGTCTCAGCGACCAGCCCGGATTCAAAACCACAGATTCTGGTCGGTGACCGCTCCCCGAAGCAGTCGAGTCCGTCGATTTGTCTGAGTCTCGGTGAGTCTTGTCGAAGCTGTACTCGGTCGTCTTCAACAGTGAGCTGTGTGGCGCTATACTCGTATTCTGTTCCTGTTATGTCTAGGGGGGGTGCCCAGAATGGAACTGTGATTAAAATCAGTGCGAGTATAATGAGAGCAATTCGAGGAGGGCTGTCGACCATACCAATAGATATTGTTCTAGCGTTTGTATGGATGTTGCTCCACAGCAACATCGATTTTAGAAAGCGCTTTGACGGTGTGTTTGACCGCTTCTCGTCTAGGTTTGCGGTAGAGTTCTTGTTTGGGTTGGAACGCCCAAAAATACTGTGTGGGGCAATCTTTTGAGATGCCCCGATACAGCGAGAGCTACTGTCGCGCCAGCAACACGCGGCACCTCGGGTCAATATACGGGGACTGTTAGAGCACGAGTTCCGGCTCGCAGAGAGGCACGAACCCGAGACGGTAAAGTACGCCGTGGAGTTCTTCAATCGGCCGGAAGTGTAAGCACCCAGTCGTCACCGGGTTCGCCGTCAGTCGCTGGCCCGAGGGCAATCGTGTCCGTGAGGCCGTCGCCGACGCAGTACCACTCTGCGTCGCGGCCGATGTGGTAGTGGCCATCGGGACAGGACTTCTCGGGATCGACATCGTCACCCATCGTGTGTTCTCGCTGAGTCAGGCGTTCGCTTTCCGGTCCTGTCCCGACCTAGTCGTGAGCGGGATGTCGGCGTCGATCTCATCGTATCACACGACCGGCTGCTTCGCCCGGCCATTCTCCTCGAGTTCGACAAGGCCGTAGTCGGCCAACTCGTTCACGTTCTCGAGGATTTCTGCTGAGATTCGATCAACAACGCGAGCGAGTTCGCGAATGCTTTCCGGCTCCTGTTCGATGATCGCCTCCAAGAGCCCAAGCTTGGTCCCGGCGTCCAGTTGGTGGCGGAGCCCATCGATGGAGTCTACGGCGACCATCTGTCCGTCGTCTGTGATCTCGACGCGGTCGGTGACGGCTTCGACTTGTTCGAGTACGTGGCTCAAATGAACGTCCCGAGCGAAGTTGATCCCTCCCCGCACTAAACCACGAGACTTTCGGCTCAATTCTCCGTAACTCCGGTCCAGTGTGTGACCCGTGAACACTTGATTATTGGACTCCTCTTCTGTCGCATGGATGCCCGGTCGACAGTCAGAGAGTACTACGACGCACTACGAACTGGTGACCCGCTTGCCCCGTACTTCGCCGAGGAGCATGATGGCGACGACGCATTCGTGAAGTTCGGTATCTCGGAGCGTCTCACCGGGAGCGAGCAGATCCAAACCGGCCTCTGCGCCCAGACCGAAACGACGGCCGAGTGGACAGTCACTAGTCACGCGCTTCGGGTCTGTGAGCGCGGGACTCACGCCTGGTTCAGCGACAGCGTGTCGATGGAGTGGACCAGTACAGAATCTGGAGATCGTCACGAGTTCGACACACGATGGAGCGGGACGCTGACAGAGTCGTCTAATCGGTGGCAGTTTGTCGGGATGCACGTCAGCACGGCTGACGAGTTGTGACATTTTCGATCGCCCGTGAACGCCACCTCTCGGGTCGATCGACTCAGTGAAATCCGATATTCGCGGGGTCCGTATCGCGGTCGAAGGTCACCTCAAGGATACCGTTGTTGAACTGCGTTTCCCCAGAGGTGTCATCGACGTAGGACGGGAGGTCGACGCGCACAACAAACGGTCGTGGTTCACTCGCCACCCGAATCGCTGCGGTTCGTCCGTCACACTGGACGGTAATGTCGTCCGATACAGCGTGAGGGATGTCTGCAACCACCCGGATCTCCTCGTCGTACTCGTGAACGTCGACCGCGGCGTCGTCGCCGTTCGTTCCGGACAGCAGGTCTTCAATCCCGTTGAATTCACCACCGGATTTGTCCTCGTCGTCCGAGTTCCGCCTCATTATTATCTACAAGGGACTGGCCGGTATAACCCTTCGGCGAGACTGACCGAGCGTACCCAGAGACGCCGACGCCATGCGGGAGCGAACGACCCCACTCGTGTCCTCGTCGAGGCGTACGTTGAAGTGATGGATTAATATCAATCAGCGGGCAGAAACTTACGGAGAATCGAGGAGAAAGCCCTGCGCTTTAGCGCGGGGAGGGTGTCGATCTTCAAGCGTCCGAGAGACGGAAAATCATCACTGTACGGGTTCCCGCGCCAAGTTCTCGTGGTTACCGAGCGATTGAGCGAGTGAGAGTGAACACAAATAGGGCGATCATAAATCCACCGAGGAACCCCTCAGCGGCCCCGATGAAACTTACAAACGTATTTTCCACCGTCGGTCCACCGAGCACAAGCGAAACAAACGATTGTACGCTGAACGTGAGATAGCTCAATATCGACTGCCCGATTGACAGCGGAACGCTGACAGCGGCGTAGATCAGGGTGAACACGACGATGATTCCCACAGACGACAACACGGTCCATAACGGTCGCTCGCCGTATCCGCAACTCAATCCCATCGCTACGTTTCCTACGTAACGTCCGGCGTGTCGGAATCGCGTCAAGCCGTCCGACTGGGCAAACTCTCGGCGGTGGCTCCCGCGTCTGGCAGCCATCTCATGAAAGAAGAACTCTGAAACCGCACGGTTATCGCCGACCTGCTTGGCCCCGTTTTTGGCCCGCACGTATATGATCTCACGAACTGACGGCGGGTCGTCCGACTCATGGATCTTGTACTCCAATGCGGCGAGTTGCTTCCGGTAGCGGGTGAAATCGAACCCATCAAACACCGTCTGATTAAACGTTAGCGAATCTATCGTTGTCTCTTCTGTTAACACAAGATCACCCAACACCGCTTGAGTGAGCTCATATTCAACACTCCCGTCGGTTGCTGCGACAGTACCGGTCACGCGCTCCGTTCCTGTGAGATCGATCGTAACGGGTCCGTCTTGTACTGTGAGATCGACACAGCTCACCTCATCTGAGAGGGAAGCATCGTCAATACGAAGCCCCCCAGTAAGAGTCGCGCCGTCAAACAGCAATGGCCCGTCACAGTCTACTCCCAGAAACATCCCCGCTGCACCATTTGCAGTTGGTCGGTCGCGCTTCGGGTTGCCAGCGACAGACCCGAACTCAACGGCAGGTCCAGCCAGTGTACATTCTTTGAACCGGGCCTTGTCTGCGAAGTCTGTTCGTTTGAACCACGCCCCCTTGTCGAACTGTACACGATAGAAGTTCGCTACGTCGTCAAACTGGGCATTAGTGAAGTCTGCGGCCCCAGTGAACCGTGCGTTCACGCTGTATATTCCGTTGGCAAACCGGGCGACACGTCCACAAACCTCCCCGAACGTCGCTTCGCGCGTGTCGAGCCAAGATTCGAACTTTGTAAGCCGCATTGAGACATCCGCGAACCGGACGTGACCGAGGTCAACGCGCCGAGCAAACTGTGTTTCGTCGAACGTAACTTGTCCAATGGCTGTGCTCCCTCGAAGATCAAGCGGGTGTTTTACCGTCCCAAATCGCAGCGAGATCGATTCGAATGATGCGTCACGGCAGTCGATGGGTGTGTTAGTCGGCCCGTCAAGTTGTTGATAATCGAGATCGATTGCCCCAAACGTCGCACCAAGAAACTGATTTGTCGCCGGGGAGGGTTCCTCGACCGCTTCAATAAGCCGACGTCTACGGGCCTCATCGGACGCCTCACCGTGGAACACACAGTAGTTTTCGTCGGCAGGATGTGGACAATCCCACGATGACTCGTCGTCAAAATAATCAGCCGACAACTCGTGGTGGTACTTACAACTCGAAGCCATATAAAATACGTTTTTATTTTGGATTAAAAAACTTGGGCACAGAGAAGTCGAATGATCGCAGCTGGATTGTCCCCCGTCTCCTGTGGACCTCACTCCAAATAGAGGGTCCCCGTGTGTGGAGTGTAAAAAAGAGGGCTGTAGAAAATGGTCAGAAGTGCCGATATTCCGGAGATTTGGAATGAAACGTGGGGTCTGGCTGTCTGTCAGTCCGATTACGATATGCCTGCTTCAGACAGACGTGTCCATGACCTCCGCCAGTTCGTGGTCAATCTGTTCAACCTGATGGGTCAGCTGCGAGACCATCTCTGTCTGGCTCTTATTTTCGTCTGCGATCTCCGCAATCTCCTCACTCACAACAGTAGCCCGTTCGGAGACATCGTTGACGGCACTTGATATCTCTTCGGCCACGCTTGCCTGTTCGTCTGTTGCCTCCGCAATCTCGGTGATCCCACTCTCAGTTTGCTCAACTGCCGTGAGAATTTGTTTTTGATTCTCGAGGACCTCTTGGATGTCGTCTCTCGCAGACTGTATCTCGTCGTTGGCTGCGTCCACTTCGGCGGTGGTTTTGGAAGCCTTCTCCTTGATCCTCGCGACGATGTCTTCGATCTCGTCAGCTTGGTCCTGCGAGCGATTCGCGAGGTTCTTCACCTCGTCGGCGACGACCGCGAAGCCGTCACTGTCGCTGCGTGCCGCTTCGATGTTGGCGTTCAACGCGAGCATGTTCGTTTGTTCGGCGATATCGTTGATCACGCCGACGAGCTCTTCGACTTCTTCGATCTCGTCTCTAAGGTCCGCGACGTCGTCGGCGACAGTAGCTGACTTCTCGGCTGTGTCGTCCACTTGGTTGATGACCTCGCCTGCGGTGTCGACGGACTCTTCGGCGAGTACTCTCGATTCGGCGCTTTGACTGCTCACTTCCTCGGCGCTGGAGGCGATCTCCTCGACGGTGGCGCTGAATCCGGAGACGTCACCTTGGGTACGTTCGAGTTCGGCTGCTTGCTCGTCGACGAGCTGGGTGATCTCGTTCGAGCGATCCGCGACTTCGGTTGTCGACTCGCTCAGCTGTTCCATGGATGTCTCGACATTGTCCGAGAGCTCTTCCTGGAGGTCGGCGAGCGTCTCCCGCTGTTCGACGACGGTGGTGACGTCGAAGAGCAGCTCGACAGCCCCAACGACCTCGCCAGTGGGTGTCTGGATCGGGGTCGCAATCGCTCGGGCGTGTGCCTGTCTTCCATCTGGACGCTCGGCAGATCGGAACTCGTCTTCGCGGATGGGTCTTCCGGTGCGGACGACTTCTTCAGCGAGGGTCTCGTCTTCGCCCTCGGTACCGAACACGTCGTATGCGTTCATCCCGACTGCCTTGTCTGCGGGGAGGCCGAGGAGATCGGCTGTTGCCGTATTCCACTGGGTGATGTCGCCGGCGTCGTCAACGACAAACGCTGCCTCAGGGAGTGTCTCGATGAACTGCTCGAAGGCATGGCGCCAGAAGTCGTTATTTGGTTCTGTATTTCGGTCTTGGAGGTGATCGTTCCGCGTGGCTGTGGCCATGCCGAGTGGGGACGATCAAGGTATGTGTGGGTTTTGCTCCTGTTATTGCTTTTGATAGGGCCCCAATTCGCGGGAGGGAATGATTGTATTCACCACGATTAATTGTTGATACTATGATAGCCGCGACCCCAAGTCACCGTTCCGGAGAGCAACGTATCCGACAGTGAGCGCAGCGACACAGAGCACCGCTGCGCCGTTGACTGCCCCGTACACCCCGACGAACTGTGCCGGGCCGGTGAACGTCGGCCGGACCAGCATCGGCAGAACCTCCGCAGCCTCACCGAAGTTCGCCAGCCCGTAGATGTTGTTTATCCCAAAGTTGATCAGGAAGTGGACGCCGATTGGCAGCGCCAGCGAGTCGGTCCACACGTACGCGGCGCCGAGGAGGAGCCCCAACATCACCCGGAAGCCGAACTTTTCTAGCGTCCCCGGGAAGTGCCCGAGACTGAATATCAGCGATGACGCCACCACCCCTGCCACGGCCGCACCGCGGTCGGACAGCCACCGACTCCGGAGTCCTTCGACGGCATTCGTCAGAATGAGGCCCCGATAGACCAGCTCTTCCCAGAAGGCCACAAACGCCCACTGGAGGGTGTACGCTCCGAACGCAGCGACGAACGGCAACACGTTGGCGCCAACGCCGCCCGAAAACAGCTCGGAGACGGTCGCCCACCCGGCGAGCAGACTCGCGGGGAGTGCCACACCCATCCCTACCAGAGCCACGACGCTGCCAGCGGCGAAGTCCTTCAGGAATGACGGGCCGAACGCCAGTCCGTAGTCGGTCAGCGGTCGCCGGTCAACGTACTTCGCGAACACAACTGCGAGGAGGAGTCCAACGAGCGCACCGATCAGGTTGGTCGCGGCTCCGTTGACAGACGGCGGGAGTTCGGTGCCCGCGAGCGCCAGCGCCGGGAGCACGAAAATCCCCACGAGCGCGGCGACGTACACTCCGAGGATCCGCCAGAGTGCGCGGGGGCGATTCTCAGTTCGATTCCACAGCACGGAGGCGACGCGTCCAATGATTCCACCGTAATTAGTTCGCCGGTCGTCATCGGCCGACCGGGATCCGGTTCCTTCGAAGTTGGTGTCGGTGTCTGCTTCGGTCATCGACACCTGAACGCATGGACGCATAGAAAAAGGCCGATTTCCCTGGCTTCACTGGTTGAAGTCAACCTACCGTCGTATATGGGCTCGGGCGTGGTATCAGTCTCGGCGTGGCATCCACAGTCCGTAGAGGATCAGTCCCAGACCGGTGAATTCGGGGATTTGGAGGAGGAGATTGAGGACCGCGGTGGGAAGTTCCAAGACGTAAGTGAAGATGAGGGCCAGCGGGGCCTGAACGAACAACACCAGTATGAATCCGATCGCGATGTACAACATCGGACGGCTCTGATTCTGCCGGTATGCCGTGTAAGCGAGGTAACCGATCCCCAAACCGATGATCATCGGGATCACCTCGCTCACCTGTCGAATCGTTCGTAGCGTTTCGAGATCAATCGATTGGAGCGGTGTATCGAGCATATTAGCTTCCCTCTACGAACTGCGTGAAGCGGTCTGCCATCCGTTTCCGCCGTGAAATTGTAATCTCAAAGCCGTCTTCGCTGAGATCGAGTTCGATGCCATCGAGATCCGTCCGGTAGAGTTTGTAGTTCTTCCCGTCGGTGACTGGCTGGATATCTTCAGTAACCAGATCGTACTCGCGGAGTCGTTCGAGTCGGCGGTAGACAGTCGGCTCCGAGACCCCGGCGCAATCGCTGAGCTCCGCCGCCGAGCAAGGTTCCTTCTTTGTCTCGACGAGAATCGTGCGCGTACACTCGTCCCCAAGCAAATCTGCGAGCGCTTCGGGATCTCGCACCCCGGACACTGTGCGTGTGCCATCTCTTGTTTTGCCAATATAGGTTGTGCCGTTCTGGGCTTTCTGTCCGGCTTCACTCAGAGAAGCCGTCGGAAACTCTCATTGATACCAGCGATCACGTTTCGAGTACGGATGTCGAACGGACAGACGCACACCCCAACGAGCATACTCCTCCCGACGGTGTCTTGGACTCCCGCCTGCGGCGATGTCGCCGCACAGTTGGGTTCAGAAGACGAGCTCCTCATCATCCACGATACCGAGGACGACCCGGTTACGGACCGAGAGCGGTTCCCTGAGAACGTTCGGTTGGTCCCCGCTGGCGACCCCGTCGGGTGTTCCGGGAAAGCGAATGCCATCGCTGCTGGGATGGAGGCCGCCAATCACGACC
Organism: Halorubrum sp. C191; assembly: GCF_002727095.1. Classification (NCBI taxonomy): domain Archaea; kingdom Methanobacteriati; phylum Methanobacteriota; class Halobacteria; order Halobacteriales; family Haloferacaceae; genus Halorubrum; species Halorubrum sp. C191. The sequence continues at coordinate 23,923 of NZ_NHNZ01000184.1, forward strand.
GTCTCGTCTGGACCGACGACGATTTTTACCATCCGCCCGACTGGCTCGACAAGCTCCGCCGTGACTACGCTGACTACGGTCCGACGACGGAACTGCCGGCGTTTGTGGGTCAGGACCCACTCGCGATCCTGTTGGAACCGATTTACGTTCTCGGCGGCACGCTCGGGACGTATGTGGGTGATCACGCTTGGGGCGGAGCTGTCATCTTTGACCGAAGTGATCTTGATGAGGCAGGGTTTCTTTCGGAACTCCGCCAGACTATCAGCGACGATGGCCTTCTCGGGGAGCACACCGACGTGACGTCCGTTCGGCGTGTACGCAAAGTACCAATGGGTGGGAGTCTTCGACAGACGCTCGAACGACACGTTCGATTCAATAAAATTTTCGCAACCCACGATCCCGGAGTCGCGAAGCTCTCCTTCGGAGCGTTGACCGCCGTTCTCGTCGGGTGTCTATTCTTTCCGTTCCTCGCAGTGGGGCTTACCGCAGTAACAGCAGGTGTGTATGCTGCCTTCGGCGTTCGCCGAGCGTCACTACTCCTCGCTGTGCCAGCGCTTGTCGCAGCTGTTCCACTGGGAGTGTATGGCTTTACCCGAGATACGTTCATCTGGGCAGGTCGGCGTTATCGCTGGCGCTCAAAGTTTGATGTCGAGGCAGTAGACGAGTAGTTTTCATTCAGTGCGTGTCAATCAATGGTGAATGGGCGATATGTAGCAGCGAATCCCGCGATAATGCTGTAAGCAGAGTTTCACAGTTAGAAGCACTGAACTCCGGTTCAACAGGTTTCCCGCGTTCGGTGAAGTTGTGACAATGACAGGTCCCGCGATTGAAATAGACGGATTGAGCAAACGGTTCGGTGACGTGACCGCTGTCGATAGTGTTGATTTGACCGTTGAATCGGGCGAAATCTTCGGGTTTTTGGGTCCGAACGGGGCTGGAAAGTCCACCACGATCAACCTGCTGTTGGACTTCGTGCGACCGACGAGTGGAAGTGCGTCCATGCTTGGACTAGATGTCTCGAAGGACCGCGAAACGCTCCACAGCCGGATCGGCGTCGTTCCCGAGAACTACGGATTATACGACAGACTGAGCGGTCGGCGACACGTGGAACTCGCGGCCAAACTGAAAGACGCTGACGACGATCCCGACGAGCTACTCGATCGGGTCGGCCTCTCACAAGAAGACGCGAACCGGGCCGCCGGGGACTATTCGACGGGGATGAGCCAGCGACTCGCCCTAGCGATGGCACTTGTCGGTGCGCCTGATCTGCTCATCCTCGACGAACCGACCAGCGGTCTCGACCCGAACGGCGCCCGGGAACTCAGAGAGATCATTCAGGCGGAAAACGATCGCGGCGTGACGGTGTTCTTCTCGAGTCATATTCTCGAACAGGTCGAAGCCGTTGCCGACCGAGTCGGCATCATGAATGAGGGAGAGCTCGTTGCGATTGACAGTATCGGCCGCCTCAGACGCCAGCTCGACACTGGCGCGCAAGTGATACTCGACGTGGACCGACAACCGGAGCGCAGTCTGGGTGACCTCCCGAACGTACGCGACATCGATGTAGGCGGCGGGACCGTTCGGGGAACCTGTCTTGAACCAGCGGCGAAACTCCAGTTCATCGACCGGGTTCGCGAGCTGACGACGGTCACCGACGTGCGGATTGAGGAGTCATCGCTTGAGGATCTGTTCGCCAGCTACACCGGTGAAGACACGACGGACAGTCAGACCGAGACGGTAGTCCCGGGTGGTGTCGCGTAATGAGCGTTCGCACCATCGCCCGGAAAGACTTGGCCGATGCCAGTCGTTCGAAGGCTCTGTGGGCGGTTATCTTAATCGTCCTCCTGTCGACGGCCGGGATCACGACACTCCTCGCAGTAACCAGCGACATGGCAGCCGGTGAGGTGTTCTCACTCTCGTTCCAACTCGCTGTGACGATGCTTCCCATCGTTGCGCTCGTGCTCGCCAAAGGGGCAATCACTGCCGAGCGGGAGTCCGGGTCGCTCCGAGTCTTGCTGAGCTTGCCGCCGTCACGCCGGGACGTTCTCGTCGGGAAGCTCCTCGGACGGACAGCCCTGATGCTCGTCGCCACGCTTATCAGCGGGTTCGTGACTGGTCTCGTCGTCCTCACGATACTGGGTGGGACGTTCGGTTCACTGGCGGCATTTATCGGGTTTCTCGGCCTCATGGGCGTGGCGTTCGTCGCTATTGGAGTGGGGATCTCCGCGGGTAGTTCGAGCGACAGTCGTGCGACCGCCGTCGCCGTCGGAGCCTACATGATCTTGGTCGCGTTGTGGAACCTGATCCAGAGTGCTATCCAGTACGGCGCCATCGAACTGGGTCTGATGACCGAGGGCAGCGCGCCGGCGTGGATGAAATTAGTCGGGCTGTTCCCGCCCAACCGCGCCGCGAGGGCTGCCTATCGGAACACTGTTGCGGGGCAGCTCTTCGGAACGGACCCGTTCGCGTCGGTCTGGCTGCCGGTTCTCCTCCTGTTGGCCTGGATCGTGGTTCCTGTTACGATCGGGTATCTCCGTCTCCGTGACGCCCAGATCGGGTGATAGGTTAGCCAAGTGGAGCCGGATCCCGATCCTCATCGCCCGATTCGGGTATCGCCTCTCGCTCCAGAAAATCTAACGCGATACGACTGCTATCACCGCTGAGGCGGTCGAGCGAGGAATATCAGGCCGTACTATCATCAGTAGGTTGTGTCATCGACTGTCAGATTCATCCCCGGCTTCAGGGCTGTCTCTTACCCA
>NZ_NHNZ01000203.1:0-28885 GCF_002727095.1 Halorubrum sp. C191
ACTCAACGCTTTCGGGCCGGGGAAGGGGTTCGAGCGAGTGTTGGATCGACGGCGGGAACGCGAGCGGGACCGGCCCGAAAGCGTTGAGTGAGTGGAGGAGCCAGCCCGCCGTATGCGGTTCCCGAACCGGTCGCTCGCAGGGTACGCCGCGCGAACGACGGTCGTGGTGCTCACGCTGGCGGTCCTCCAGTACACCGGGCTTCTCCTCGACGGTCCCGCGGGGATCGATCCCGGACACCTCGCCGTGGTCGCAGTGCTGTTCCCGGCGTTCTCGTACCTGATCGACGTCGTCGTCGCGAACGCCCGGTCGAACGCCGAGTGAGGCTCGCCGCGAGCGATCGGAGGAGCGGCGGTCAGGCGTCCTCCCGGACACGCCGGATCGCCTCCCTGTTCGGGAGCGCGGTCATCGCGCCCTCGGACCGGGTCGAGGCCGCGGCGACGGCGTTCGCGAACCCGAGGAGCTCCTCGGGCGTGGTCCCGTCGACCAGTCCCGCGACGACGCCGGCGGTGAACGCGTCGCCCGCGCCCGTCGTGTCGGTGACGCCGTCGACGCGGTAGCCGCCGTGGCGCCACTCGCCGCGCCCCCACGGGGAGTCCTCGCCGGCGATCAGGCGCGCCCCCGCGTCGCCCTCCGTCAGGAAGACGGCGTCCGGTCCGGCGTCGAGCAGTTCGTCGGGGTCCGCCGGCAGCGCGTCGCCGCCGAGGTCCTCCCCTGAGGCCTTGAGCACGTCCGTCGCCGAGAGCATCCGCCGCAGCGTCGGTTCGGGGTCGACCTCCCAGAGCTCCGGCCGGACGTTCGGGTCGAAGCAGACCCGACAGCCGGTCTCCCGGGCGCGCTCGACGAGGTCGAACGTCGCGGACCGTGCGGGCTCGACGGTCAATGTCACCCCGCCGACGACCACGACGTCAACCGAGTCGAGGACGTCGTCCGGGACGCCGCTCGCGTCGAACAGCCTGTCGGCCGTCCCCTGCCGGTAGAAGGTGAACTCCCGGTCGGCGTCCTCGCTGTGCGAGACGAACGCCAGCGCGGTCCGCGCGTCCGGCTCGCGGCGCACGAATCGGTCCGGGATCCCCTCGCGGTCGAGCACGGTCGCGAGGTGGTCGCCGAAGGCGTCGGTCGCGAGCGCCGTACAGAACCACGGCGTCCGGTCGAGCCTGGCGAGCCCGACCGCGACGTTGGCCGGCGCGCCGCCCGCGCGTCGGGAGAAGGACTCGACCGCCGTTAGGGGACCGTGCCTGTCGGGGATGAAGTCGATCAGCGCCTCGCCGGCGACGAGCGCCTCACGCGCCATGTCGCGCCCCGCCACGTCCGCTGTGCTGGCCGTGCCATCGCTCCGCGGTCGTCTCCCCTCGTCGCCGGCGGGACATCTCTCGACCGCAACCTCGCGTGTGCCGGTATTAAGTCCACGGGCCCGCTGCGGCGTTCGCCGCCGACGCCCGCGGCGTCCTCAGCGCGACTCGGCGTACAGCCGGGCCTCGTAGGGGCGCAGGTCGAACGGCTCTCCGGGCGCCTCGGGCACCGACTCGTAGTTCCCGAGGAGCAGCGCGGCGGACGCGTCGACCCTGTCGATGTCGACCGACCGTGATTCGCCCGAGAGGTTGAGCACCACGACGACCCGCTCGCCGTCGAGGCGACGCTCGTAGACGTACAGCTGCTCGTCGTCGGGGTAGTGGAGCTCGTAGGAGCCGTACCGGAGCGGGTCCGAGTCACCCCGCACCTCGATCAGCGTCCGGTAGTACGACAACACGGACGGCGTCCGCTCGCGCTCTCGGGCGGCGTTAACGACCTCGTAGTCGTCGTTGACCGGGAGCCACGGGTCCCCGTCGGTGAAGCCCGCGTGCCGGTCGTCGGTCCACTGCATCGGCGTCCGGGCGTTGTCGCGCGACCGGGCCTCGACGACGCCCCTGACTTCCCCGTACCCGCCGTACACGCCGTCCGCGATCAACTCGCGGACGTTGCGGACGGTGTCGACGTCGGCGACGTCGTCGAGGCTCTCGAAGGTCGTGTTCGTCATACCGAGCTCCTGGCCCTGATAGACGAACGGCGTTCCGCGAAGCGTCAGTAGGACCGTCGCGAGCGCGGTCGCGGACTCGTAGCGGTACCGCTCGTCGTCGCCGAACCGCGAGACGCTGCGCGGCTGGTCGTGGTTCTCGAAGAAGAGGGTCGTCCACCACTCGTCGCCGAGGCCGCGCTGCCACCTGTCGAGGACCGACTTGAGCTCCGGCAGCGTCCACTCGCCGGCGTCCCACCGGCCCTTCGGGCCGAAGTCGATCTGGACGTGTTCGAAGGGGAAGACCAGGTCGAGCGGGCCGTCCTCGCCGGTGTACTCGCGGGCGGATTCGAGGGTGAGCTCCGGCATCTCGCCGACGGTGACGATGTCTCGGCCGGCGAACACCTCCTCGCGCATCTCCGCGAGGTACTCGTGGATCAGCGGCCCGTCGACGAAGTGCTCGCTGCCGACCAGCTCCCGGTCGGGATCGCCGTCGGGCAGCTCCTCGGGCTTCGAGATGAGGTTGAGGACGTCGAGCCGGAACCCGTCGATCCCCTTGTCGAGCCACCAGTTCATCACCTCGTACATCTCCGCCCGGACGTCGGGGTTGCGCCAGTTGAGGTCGGGCTGCGTCGTGTCGAAGAGGCTGAGGTACCACGCCTCGCGCCCGTCATCGTAGCTCCAGGCCGAGCCGCCGAAGAACGACTCCCAGTTGTTCGGAGGCTCGTCGGGGTCGCCCTCGCGCCAGACGTAGTAGTCGCCGTACTCCCCGTCCGGATCCGCGCGGGACCGACGAAACCACTCGTGTTCGGACGACGTGTGGTTCGCGACCATGTCCATCACTAAGCGGATGTCGCGGTCGTGGAGGCCGTCCAGCAGCGACTCCCAGTCGTCCATCGTCCCGTACTCCGAGTGGATCGAGCGGTAGTCGCTGACGTCGTACCCGTTGTCGCGTTGGGGCGACTCGTACACCGGGCTGAGCCAGACGGCGTCGACGCCGAGCTCGTCGACGTAGTCGAGCTTCTCGACGATTCCGGGGATGTCGCCGACCCCGTCACCGTCGCTGTCGTTGAAACTCCGCGGATAGATCTGATACACCACCGCCTCCTTCCACCATGTGCGCTCTGTCATTTTGTGCGTGTGATCCGGTCGGCGCGGCCCACGGTCCGCGCGGCGCCCCGCCGGTCCGACCGGTACTACGTCGTCATTTGCCCCTCGTTGATTATAAGTATCGAAACCGACCGGGGCGTTCGCAGTCACCCGGTTCGAGCGGTCGGCGGCGGCAGACGACCGCCGCCCCCGCGCCGCGAGATGGATCGCGTTTTTACCCCGGGACGCGGTAACCGACGCATGACAGCCACGCCGGTTCGCGTCGGGCTTCTCGTCGAGGGGGCCCCGAGCGACCGACAGGAGGCAGCGCGCGAGTGGGCGGACGCCAGGTACGACGTCGAGACCGTCGACCCGGCAGAGGTCACCGCGTCGACGCCGCACGACGTCCTCTGGTGGCACCGCGCGGAGGCGCCGGCGGTCGACGACCGGACCGCGTCGGCGCTCGCGGCGTACGTCCGGGGCAACGGCGGGCTCTTGTTGAGCCTCCGCGCCGTAGAGGCCGTGACGTCGCTCGGCTTCGAGTCCGTCGCTCCCGACGCCGTCGGGACGCGGACCGTCACGGCTCCCACCGGGCCCCTCTGGCGGTCGGTGTACGACGACCACCCCGCGGTCGAGGCGTTCGACGGGCTCCGGACCCCGGTCGCGGACCGCGGAACGCTCCCGTACGCCCGCTACGAGGACCAGCTCCCCGCTGAGGGCGAGGTGCTCGCGTCGACCGTCGAGGGCGAACGCGACCGGCCGACGCAGACCGGCGTGGTCTCGTGGCAGCCGGAGGGTGGTGCGGTGTTGGGCGTCAGCGAACTGTCGCTCGCCTCCGAGATCGCGGAGCCGTACGGCACGAACCGGGACCGGTTCGTCGAGGGGCTCGTCGAGTCGCTGGCGAGCGGCCCGGACCCGCGGTTCGACCGCCCGGTCGACGCCGAGGGGTTCCGGCGCCTCCGCGCGAGACTCGACGGCGACCGGCAGCGCCCCCGGTACCACGTCACGTCGCCGGCGAACTGGCTCAACGACCCCAACGGGCTGATCGAGCGCGACGGAACGTATCACCTGTTCTACCAGTACAACCCGGGCGGGCCGTACCACAACTCGATCCACTGGGGCCACGCCACGAGCGAGGACCTCGTTCACTGGCGGGACGAGCCGGTCGCGCTGGCGCCCTCGCCGGACGGCCCGGACCGGGACGGCTGCTGGTCCGGCTGTGCGGTCGAGTTCGACGGCGAACCGACGATACTGTACACCGGCGGGCGCGACCGTCGTCAGCTCCCCTGCCTAGCGACCGCCGCGGACCCGACGCTCCGGTCGTGGACCAAAGATCGGTCGAACCCGGTCATCGAGGCGCCGCCGGACGACGTCGACGTGCTGGAGACGGAACACTGGCAGGCGGAGTTCCGAGACCACTGCGTCTGGCGCGAGGACGGCCGGTGGCACCAGCTCATCGGGTCCGGACTCGCCGACGTCGGCGGGACGGTCTTCCGGTACAGCTCCGAGGACCTCCGCGACTGGCGCTACGAGGGACAGTTCTTGACCGCCGAGCGAGCGGACGCCGGGGCGGTCTGGGAGTGCCCCGAGCTGCTCCGGTTCGGAGAGTGGGACCTCCTCCACGTCTCAGACTACGAGACCGTGCCGTACTTCGTCGGTAAGCGACGCGACGGGGCGTTCGAAGTCGCGTCCCGAGGCGTTCTCGACCACGGCGACTTCTACGCGCCGCAGTCGATGGCCGTCGACGACGGCTACCTGACGTGGGGGTGGCTCCCGGAGGCCCGCGACGAGGCGGCGCAGTGGGACGCGGGGTGGTCCGGCTCGCTGTCGGTGCCGCGGCGGATCGAGGTGGACGAATCGGGCGAGCTTACCCAGCGTCCGGCGCCACAGCTGACCGGCCTCAGAGAGGCGAAACAAATCGATGGGGAGTCGGCTTCGCTCGACGGCGACCGCTGGACCCCGCCCTGCGGCGGCCGGGCGCTCGAACTGACCGCGACGGTCGCGCTCGACGACGCCGACGGCGTGACGCTCTCGGTCTTCGAGTCGCCAGACCGGCGGGAGCGCACCGAGATCCGGTACGAAGCGACGAACGAGCTCGTCGTCGACCGCTCGGCCGCGAGCGAGGACCCGCGCGCCCGGAGCGACGAGCAGCGGATGTCGGTGACGCCGTACGACGAACCGCTCACGCTCCGGGTCTTCCTCGACGGCTCCACGGTGGAGATATTCGCCAACGAGCGGCACTGCCTGACGAGCCGCGTGTACCCGACCCGAGCGGATAGCACCGGGATCTCCTTCGCGGCGTCTGGCGGCCGCGCCGCCGTCGAGGACGTGTCCGTCTGGGAGCTCGGAGACGCGTACACGGACTCTGCGACGCCGCGCACCGACTGACTCGGCGGGCACCGAGGCGACGACGGTAGGCTGTCGCCCGCCTCGACTCGGGATTCATCTCGCCGTGACCGGCGGCTGTGCCTTTTTGCCACTCTCGGAGGTAGGGCGACTGAACCCCATCGACGGCCGCCTCGCGTCTCCGTTCCCCCGACGGTCCGCGAGCGCGACCCCGAGCACGCATGACCCGAACTACATGAATATTAACTCAACTCCGGATTAACTTTGCGAAGATATAAATTCCCTCGTCACCTACGTGTAGTTGATATGAGCATGAACACCGTCCTCCTAGCTATCGGATCGGAAGACGAGAGCCGACTCGAAGAGCTCGCAGAGACCGCCGCGTCCGTCGTCGACCCGAACGGTCGCATCGCCCTCCTCCACGTGTTCGACCACGAGCGGTACGACACGATCGAGACCCAGCTGAACATCGACCCCGACTCGGAGGTCACGCCCGACGACGTCTCGCAGCGGTCGCAGATCGTCACCGATGTCGCGGAGCGCCTCGAGCGCGCCGGCGTCGACTATGAAGTCCGCGGCGCGCTCGGCGAGACCGCCGAGAGCATCCTCGAAGAGGCCGAAGCCCTCGATACGGACCTCGTCGTCGTCGGCGGGCGAACCCGCTCGGCGACCGGCAAGGCGCTGTTCGGCTCGACCGCGCAGCGCGTGCTGCTCGGAGCCGACTGCCCGGTGACGTTCGTCAAAGAACGGTCCGAAGAGCGGACGGAAGCGGCGGTCCCGGCCTGAGACCGTCGCCTTTCGCCGCGCCGGACGCACCGGAGACCGAGCCTCGGCCACTCGGCGATCGCACGCGTCGCAGACGCCGCGAAATAGCCCGCGAGCTAGGGCAACGGCTCGTCGTACTCCGACCCGGACCGCGCGTCGGCGTCGTAGCCGCCGCGAACGCCGCTCTCGCGGATCTTTCCGTCGAAGTCGTCGTCCGGCAGTCCGGACTCGTCGACCGGCGGGAGCGCCTCGTCCGGTGTCGGGATCCGCCAGGCGTCGAGCGCGCCGAGCAGCCGCGTCTCGTCGCCGTCGAGCGCGAGCCGAAGGGTCGGCGCGAGCGTGCCGCCGAACCGCGCGCGCTGTTCGGTCTCCGAGAACTCCGCGACCGCGTCGAGCGAGTCGCCCGCGAAGTCGTGGTAGTTGAAGAAGCTCTGGAGCAACACCTCCTCGTCGTGGGCGAACGCCATCCACGAGTACGCCTGGAACTGGGCGTCCGGAGGATTCGTCGCGACGAGGCCGGTCCCGTTGAGCGGGCGGTACGGTCCCTCGAACGCGTCGGCGACGAAGCCGTACAGGCCGTCCGGGCCGGTCACGCCCGGGGCGAACGTGTGGACGTGACTACAGACGAACAGGTAGTAGCGGCCGTCGGCGGCGACGACGTGCGGCCGTTCGAGCTCTTGGTTCACCTCGACGGCGTCGAGGAGCGGCGGGCGGAGCTCCCACGAGAGCGGGTCGCCCGAGGGGGCGGCGGCGACCCCGACGCAGCCGTTGAACTCGCGGCGCTCGCTCGTCTCGGCGTCGTCGCCCTCGCGCTCCGGCGCCGGGACGTTGGCCTCGAAGAGGAGGTGAGCCTCGCCGGTCGCGGGGTCCTCGAAGAACCACGGGTCGCGGAAGGTGTACGTCATCCCCCTCGACTGCGCCTCGGTCTCGTACCACTCGCCGTCCGGCTCTAACAGCGTCTCGTGGCGCCACGGTCCCTCGAGCGCGACCCCGTCGTCGTCCGCGGTCACCGATCCGCCGTGTCCGACCGCGATCCGCTGCGTGTACGTCAGCTCCGCGGCGTCGTCGCGGCCGGCGGCGGTGTAGTAGAGATACAGGTCTCCGTCGTCGTACAGCGCGGAGCCGGCCCACTGGCGTTGCCCGAGCGCGCCGCCGTCGAAGACAGGACCCGCGTCGCGCCAGCGCTCGCCGTCCGCCGAGTAGAAACACCGGATCTCGGCCACGTCGTGCCGGGTCCCGGGGAGGAGGTCCGCGTCGGCGGTGAGCGAGAACGCGAGGCGCCACCCGTCGACGTCGGCGATCGCCCCGTTGCGGTCCCGCAGCAGCCACGTGTCCCAGACGTGGAGGTCCGGGAACGGGTCGACCCCCGGCGGGCCGGCGACCGGGGCGACGTTTCCGGGGCGCCGCTCGATCCCTCCCGCCTGCTCTCGGGTCCACCGCGACCGCGGCTGACCCCCGTCGCCGGCGCGCTCGTTGTTCATACCCCCCATCGACGACGGACCGAATAAAGCCTTTTCAGTCGGAATCGCGTCCCGGCTCGGCGACGCCGCCGCCCGGAAACACAATGATAAAACATTTTATTACAGCCGTGGTAGCTCGGTCCATGACCGATCGAACGGCCGGCCGAGTCGGTGTCGCCGTCGAGTGGTAACCGTGGAGCGCGCAGAGCTCTCCGAGACGTTAGAGGAGGCGGGACTCTCGCCGTATCAGGCGGACGCGTACATCACCGTCCTCGAGCTCGGGGCGGCGCCGGTGACCCGCATCGCGGACGCGAGCGGCGTCCCCGACCCCCGGATCTACGACGTGTTGCGCGACTTAGAGAGTACGGGGTACATCGAGACGTACGAGCGGGAGTCGATGTACGCGCGGGCGAACGACCTCGACGCGATCGTCGACGACCTCAAGTCACGGGCGAGCCGCTTCGCCGCGGCGACCGAGGAGATCGAGCGCCGCTGGAACGAGCCCTCGGTCGAGCAGTCGACCGTGACCATCGTCACGCGGTTCGAGACCGTGATCAAAAACGCAGACGAGTTCATCCGCGGGGCGGAGTCGCAAGTGAACGTCTCGGTCGCCGTCGACGACTTCGAACAGCTCCGACCCGCGCTTCGCGACGCGACGGAGCGGGGCGTCCGCGTCAACCTCTCGATCCACACGCCGGAGGACGAAGCGGCGGCGCTGCCCGACCCCGAGGCGCTGAGCGACGTCTGCTCGGAGGCGCGGCACCGTCGGCTCCCCTCGCCGTTCGCGGTGATCGTCGACCGGACGAAGACGTGTTTCGCCCCTCACGCCGGGTCGACGAACGAGTACGGCGTCTTAGTCGACGACCGGACCCACACGTACGTGTTCCACTGGTACTTCCTCACGACGCAGTGGGACACCTGGGAGCCGATCTACTCCTCGATCGGCGACGAGCCGCCGATCGAGTACGTCGACATCCGCTACTGCGTCCGCGACGTCGCGCCGCTCGTCCGGGACGGCGCGACCGTCAGGGTCCGGATCGAGGGGACCGACACCGAGAGCGGAGCGACGCGGACCGTCGAGGGGGAGCTCTCCGAAATCCTCGTCACCGGCACTGAGAACGCGGCCGACGTCGACGTCATCGCGAGCTACGGCGGGCAGGTCGCGCTCGTGGTCGAGACCGACGAGGGTCCCGTGGAGGTGGGCGGGTGGGGCGCGATGGTCGAAGACATCGAGGCCCACCGGATCACGCTCGTCGGCGTCGCGTAACGGTCGGGGCGGCTTCGACCGCGGGGCGCCGACTACAGCGAGTGACCGATCGCGTCGCCGCTCGCCCGGTCGAACAGGTGAACGTTCTCGCGGTCTAACACGACCTGCACGTCGTCGTCCTCGGCGATGGTCGTGTCGGGTTCCAGGTTGATCAGCAGCTGTCCCTCGCCGCGGCCCTCGGCGCTCGCCTCGACGTCGCGGTCGAACAGGAGGTACGCGTTCACCTCCTTGCCGACCGGTTCGATCACGTCGACGACGGCGTCGAACGCCCTCGTCGGCGCGCCCGCCTCCTCGGCGTTGCGCTCGAGGTGAACGTCTTCCGGGCGAACCCCGACCGTGACGTCCTGTCCCGGCGACACTCCCTGCGCGTCGGGGTCGAACTCGACGTCGGCGTAGGTCGACTCGAACCCGCTCTCGACCGCCTTCCCCTCGATGAAGTTCATCGACGGGGACCCGATGAAGCCGGCGACGAACCGGTTCGCCGGCTCGTTGTAACACTCGAGCGGCGGCGCCACCTGCTGGAGTACTCCCCCGTTGATGACCGCGATCCGGTCGGACATCGTCATCGCCTGCGCCTGGTCGTGCGTGACGTAGACGATGGTGGTGTCCAGCTCGCGGTGGAGCCGCTGGAGCTGCGTGCGCATGTGAACGCGCAGCTCCGCGTCGAGGTTCGCCAGCGGCTCGTCCATCAGGAACGCGTCGGGGTTGCGAACGATGGCGCGGGCGATGGCGACGCGCTGACGCTGCCCGCCGGACATCTCGCTCGGCATCCGGTCCATCATCCCCTCCAGCTGGACGATGTCGGCCGCCTCCTCCACGCGGCGGTCCACCTCCTCCTGGTCGTACTTCCGGAGGCGGAGCCCGAAGGAGATGTTGTCGTACACGTCCATGTGGGGGAACAGCGCGATGTTCTGGAACACCATGGAGATCCCGCGGTCCTTCGGCGGGAGGTCGGTGACGTCCCGGCCCCCGATCTCGATCGTCCCCTCGGTGGGGAGGGTGAGTCCCGCGATCGTCTCCATCGTGGTCGACTTCCCGCACCCCGAGGGGCCGACGAACGTGACGAACTCGCCGTCCTCGATCCCCAGGTTCATGTCGTCGACTGCCGTTACGTCTTCGTACCGTTTCGTGATTCCTTCGAGTTTGACTGATGCCATGGTTACTCCTTGACCGCGCCCGTGGTGAGACCGCTGACGATCTTCTCCTGTGCGACGACGACGAGGATGGCGACGGGCAGCACCGCGACGATGCTGGCGGCGGCCATCAGGTTGTACAACACTTCGAACTCGCCCTGGAACCGGAGGATGCCCTCGAGCATCGGCGCCCAGCTTCCGGGCCGTCCGTCGGTCATCAGCGAGCTGAAGAAGTACTCGTTGTACACCGAGATGAACGTCAACACGCCCGCCGTCGCGACGCCGGGCGCGGACAGCGGCACGATGACGCGGAACAGTGCCCCGATTCGGGTCGTCCCCTCGACGCGGGCCGCGTCCTCTAAGCCGTCCGGGATCTGCGAGTAGAACGTCATTAGAATGAAGATGGACAGCGGCAGGAAGATCGCCGACAGCGGGATGAAGATCGCGTACGGCGTGTTGTACAGCGACCCCGACGAGAGCAGCGGCCGCAACACGTCGACATTCGTGTTGAACAGCCGGTTCAGCGGGATGAAGAACGCCGCGGGCGGGAAGAACGACGTCACTAACACCAACAACAGCAGCGGGTTGCGGCCGCGGAAGTCGAGCCGGCCGAACACGTAGCCGGCGAGGCTCCCGACGAAAAGCACCGCGACCGTCGCGATCGTCGCGATGAGGAAGCTGTTGAACACGTACCGGTGGAACGGTAGGGTGGTGAATATTTCGAGGAACGCGGCGGGGTTGAACCCGGCCGGCAGGAAGACGCCGACCTCAGAGAGGTTGTTCCGCGGCGTCACCGCGAGTACGAACAGCCAGTAGAACGGGAAAAGCGTCGTGACGAGGAAGAAGATCGTCGCCACGTAAAACGTCGCGCGGTACGCGAGGTCGGGGTTCGATATCATCCGCGCCGCCCAGGCCTCGATGAGGCCGCGGTCGAGGTCCGGCTCCTCCGTCCGCGCCTGCTCGGCGATGTCCGCCGTCGGGTCCGGCTCCGCCGCGGTCCCCCCGTCGGTGGCTCCGTCGCTCATGCCACACCCCCGTCGTTGTTCCGCAGCGCCAGTAGGTACGCCGCCACGAAGCCGCTTATCACGACCGCGGTGAGGAACGCCACCGCGGAGGCCGTCGCCCAGCGCCGGCTCTCCTGGAGCGCGATGATCACGAGACAGGTCAGCGACGGCACCGTCTCACAGCCGGCCGTCGCGTCGATGAGCCCGTAGATCCGCATCGCGTCCATCGTCCGGAACAGCATCGCGACGATGAGCGCGGGCGCGACGAGCGGCAGCGTGATGTACTTGAAACGCTGCCACGGCGAGGCGCCGGACACCTTCGCGACGTCGTAGAGCCCGCGGTCGATGCTCTGGAGCCCCGCGAGGATGAGAAGCGCCATGAACGCGGTCGTCTTCCAGATGTCGGCGACGAGCACGATCATGAACGAGTCGCTGCTGCTCGCGAGCGGGTTGCTACCGAACACGCCGAGCCACTGCATGAACTCGGTGCCGAACCCGATCGTCGGGTTGAAAATGAGGAAGAAGATCATCCCCTGAATGACGATGGGGATGGCCCACGGGATGATGATCGACACGCGGACCCAGCGCCGCCCGTAGAAGTCCTGGTCGAGCACGAGCGCCTGTCCGAATCCGATCAGCGTCTCGAAGAGGACGCTCAACACCGCGAACGCCAGCGTGACGAAAAGCGCCTGCTGGAGGAACGGCGCACCGAACTCCACGAACGGGAACGAGTCGGTCGTCGAAACCGAGATGAACTGTTGGGTGAACGTCGTGTCGCCGCTCAGCAGGTTCAGGTAGTTCTCGAGACCGACGAACTCGCCGAACGGGTCGGCCGAGGCGACGGCGTCGGCCAGGAGCGAGAAACGGAGCGTTTCGATCAGCGGGTAGAACGCGACGACTGCGAGCAGCGCGAAGGCGGGCACTAACAGGACGTAGGCGTACACCTCCTCGCTCTGCGTCTCCAGCCAGTTGAGCGGGCGAGCGAGCAGCGAACCGGATCCGTCGCTCCGCGTGTCGGTGGACATGCTCTGCCCTCGTTACTCGGCCAGGTCGGATTCGATGGAGCTGAGCGAGCTCTCCAGGTCGGACATCGCCTGCTGGGGCGACTTCTCGCCCTGGTACGCGGCGGAGACCTCCGAGGCGACCTGCGACCCCTGGTCGGGCCACGCGACGGTGACGGGACGCGGCACCGTGTTCTGTCCGGAGACCGCGAGGGTGTCGAGGAAGTCGCCGAGCGCGCCGACCTCCTCCGGGTCGACCGACTCGGTGACGGACGGGTCCGGCGGGAGGTAGCCGCCCTCGGAGAAGTTGTTCACCATCACTTCCTCGTTGGCGAACGCCTCGAGCACCTGGACGGCCTCGTCGAGCCGCTGGGTGTTGGGGTTGATCGTGAGGTGCCAGCCGCCGAGCGCCGCGGCCGGGCCGCCGGTGCCCTCGTACTGTCCCTCGCCGCTTTCGACGCCGTACGGCAGCGGCATGACGTCGTAGTCCTCGGCGTCGAACGCGTCGGAGTCGAGGTTGAGCGGGATCGCGTACGGCCAGTTGCGGTGGAAGATCGCGTTCCCGGAGGTGAACGGCTCCCGCGACGGTTCCTCGGTGAACGAGAGGAGGTCCGTCGTGGAGATCTGCGGGAAGTCAGGGTGCGCGTACTCCGCGTCCGGTCCCTCCATGAACGACCGCATCATGCGGATCGTGTTCAGGACCGGCTCGTCCGTCACCGTGATCGGCCGGTCGCCGATGGGACCGAACAGGTTCTCGTGGTCGCCGAAGTACCCGCCGCCGAAGGAGGTCATCGTCTCGTTGAACGTACAGCAGGCGAGTCCGACGTAGTTGTCGGCCTGCGTGGTGAACCCGTAGTCGATCTGGTCGCCGTCGGGACCGCCGTTCTGTTCCCACACGTCGGCCGCGACCTCGGCGAACTCCTGCCAGCTGAGCGGCTCGGTCGCCCAGTTTTCGGCGTCCGGGTCGTAGCCGGCGTCCTCGACGAGGTCGCGCCGGTAGTGGATCACCGGGTAGTCGGGGAAAAGCGGGACCCCGAACAGGTCGCCGGAGCTGGGGTCGCTCGCGGTGCTCACCGCGCTCGACAGGTAGCTGTTCTGGACGTACTCGACCGTCTCCGAGGAGAGCTCCTCGCTCAGGTTCACCAGCTGGCCGCGCGCGATGAACGGGATCGTCCACCCCGAGTCCATCATGAAGATGTCCGGGCTCGCACGGCCGGCGTCGAGCGCCGAGGTGAACTCCGAGCGGCGGGCGCCCGACTCGAAGTCCCCGGGCAGGATCTCGACCTCGATCGACTCGTCTAACCCCGCGTCGTACAGGCTCTGTGTCACCGAGTCCGAGATGCCCTCCCACTCGGCGTCCATGGTGATCTGGATCGGCCCGCTGCCGCTCCCACCGCCGCCCCCACAGCCCGCGAGACCGACCGTCGCGCCCGTCGCGCCGGCCGCCTCGATGAAGCGCCGTCGTGATACCCCCACGCGTCCGCCGTCCGAACCGGAGTCTGTATCTACCATTACAGCTGTTGTTATAAAATACATCCGTATATAACTATTGATGCCAATAATAGACGACCGTGACAGTCGCCGGGGCGGTCGCGTCGGCCGCCGGAACGGCTTTGAGTCCCGAGCGTCGAGCGGTTCGTCAATGGGAACCGCCGGAACGGTCGTCGGTCGGCTCCGGAGCGGCGTCGTACAGTGGCTCGAACTGGTGTTCTTCGGCGGCGCGGAGCTGGCCGTGCTGTCGACGCCCGCCTTCGCCGTCGCGCTCGTGTCACAGAACCGGTACCCGGACGCGATCCCGATCGCCGGTCTTTTCGCGCTCGCGGCGGGCAGCGTCGGGGTCGCGCTGCTCCGCGCCGGCGTCGTCGACGTCGGCGACTGGCCCAGGCGGGGGGAGCTGGTGACGCTGCCGCTGCGGACCGTCCACTTCAGCCTCGTCTTCCTGACCGCGTCGGTCGGGGTCGGGGTGTTCGCGGTCGACGTCGTCGGCTCGCTGTGGGTCACGCCGGCCGGCGCGGCGGTCCAGGCGGTCGGCGTCGCGGCGTTTCCGACGGTGTACAACGCGATCCACGGCGAGCCGGTCACCCACCCGGCGGTCGAGCGATGATCGACGACCTCCGCGAGGCGGTCGACGCGGTCTCGCGGCCGGAACACACCGGTGAGAACCGGTGCTGGCCCTGTACCGCGGTCAACGCGGTCGGCGTCGCGGTCGTCGCGCTCCTCGTCGGCCGGCGCCGGCGCGCGCTCGGCGTCTCGGTCGCGCTGCTCGGCGCGGCTGCGATCCGGCTGCGCGGGTACGTCGTCCCGGGAACGCCGCGGTTCGCGCCGCGGCTCGTCGAGCCGCTCCCCGTGGCGTTCGGCCCCGACCACGACGACGGGGTCGACTCGGGGTCGCTCGCCGAGGCGGGCGCTTCCGGAGCAGCCGCTTCCGAGGCGGGCGCTTCCGAGGCGGTCGACCGTGGGACCGACGACCCGGACGCGGCGGGCGACGGTCCCGCGGTCGACCCGGCGGACCCCGACGGGGTGGGGGACGGCGGCGAAGGCGACCCGGACCCGGAGGCGACGATGGAGGCGCTGCTCGACGCGGACGCCCTCGTGGACGACGAGGGGACGCTCCGGTTCGCCGAGGGCTTCCGGACCGCCCTCGACGAGCGGGTCGAGTCGCTCCGGGGGGCCGCGGACGAGGAGCTGGCCGAGCGCGCGGCCGCCGTCGCGGGCGAAGACGTCTTCGGCGAGGTTCACGACGGCCGGATCCTCCTCGACGGGCGGCGCGACGCGTGGCTCAGCCGACCGATCGCGATCGCGGAGACGGCCGTCGGGGAACTGCTCCGCGAGCGCGGCGTCGACCCGGTGGTCGCGCGGAGCGCCGCCCGGCCCCTCCGCGCGTTCCTGGAGACCTGTCCGGCCTGCGGCGGTCCGATCCGCGACACGACCCTCCGGAACTGCTGTGGCGGTCCCAACGGCGTCAGCGGGAACCCGGAGCGGCCGGTCCGGGCCTGCGCCGACTGCGACGCCGTCGTGTTCACGGAGCGGTGACCGGCCGGGCGGCGCTCGGTCGCGCGGCGACCGGGCGGCGACACGCATACGTTCTTCCCGTGCGAACTATACCCATGGACACGGTCGGAGCGGCGGCGCTCGGGTGGCGCCTCGCGGTCGCCGCGGTCGCGGTCGCGGGTCCGACGCTCCTGTACCTCGGACTCTGGCGGCTCCTGGAGTGGCTCCGCGACGACGCGCTGATCGAACGGCTCGCCGCGCGCGAGGCGGTCGAGCGGCCGCGGCCCGCGGCCGCGGACGTCCTCGCGGCCGCGACGTCGGGCGTCGACGACAGGCGCTGTCCGACCTGTGGGACCGTCGCGGTCGCCGGCGAGACGGAGTGTCGGGAGTGCCGACGACCGATCGAGGGGAACGAGTGATCCCGCGTGACCAGCCGGTTCGGCCGAGCCGGACCGCGCGGTCCCGCGGACGGGACGCCCTCCTGCTCGTCGGGGGCGCCCCGACCGCCTACGCCAGCGCCGCGGCCAGCTTCTCGACCGGGTGCGTCGGCTCGGGCACCTCGCCGGGACCCTCCTCCAGCTGCGTCCGGCAGGAGGTGCCGGGCGCGACGAGAGCGTCGCCGTCGCTGGCGTCCACCTGCTCGAACAGGGTCTCACCGATCGCCTGACTCATCGAGTAGTGTTCGGCCTCATAGCCGAACGAGCCGGCCATGCCGCAACAGGAGGAGTCGAGCGGGTCGACGCCGTAGCCGGCGCGACGCAGCACGCCGACCGCGTGGTGGTCCTTCTTCGTCGCCTTCTGGTGGCAGTGGCCGTGGTAGGTGAGCGACTCGGTCGGCGCGTCGAGCGGGAGCTCCTCGTCGAGCCGACGGGCGTCGACGTACTCCATGACGCCGTAGGCGCTCTCCGAGACCGCGGCCACGTCCGCGTCGGGCACGTCGCTGGCGTCGCCGTCGAGCAGGTCGTGGTAGTCGGACTGGAGCATCACGGCGTCGGACGGTTCGACGACGACCACCTCCCAGTCATCCCGGACCCGGGGGGCGAGCGTCTCCACGGCGTCCCTCGCCGTCGCGCGCGACACGTCGAGCATCCCCTTCGAGTGTGGCGGCCGCCCGCTCCCGTCGACGTCCGGGATCTCGACGTGGCAGTTCGCGGCCTCCAACACGCGCACCGCGGCCTTCCCCGCGCCGGGGTTCGTGTAGGTCGTGTACACGTCGGGGAACAGCAGCACGTCGCGGTCGGCCTCCTCGCGCGAGACGCCCGCGCCGCCGCGGGCTTCGAACCAGTCGACGAGGGTCTCAGAGCGGAACTCGGGGAGGTCCCGCTCCCTCGCGATCCCGAGCGCCATCTCCGCGATGAGCCCGCTCCCTGGGATCTTGTTCGGGAGGTTCGAGAGCGGCGCGAGCTTCGAGGCGAGCGGCGCGAGCGACTCGAAGCGTCCGAGCAGCCGCGTCCGCAGATCGATCCCGTGCTCCTCGTGGTGGGCGTGCTCGACCTCCGCCTTCAGCTTCGCCATGTCGACGCCGCTCGGGCAGTCCACCTTACACCCCTTACAGCCGACGCAGAGGTCCATCACCTCGGTGACGAACTCGTCGTCCGTCGGGTCGTCCGGGAGCTCGCCGGAGATGGCCCCGCGGAGCATGTTCGCCCGCCCGCGGGTCGACTGGACCTCTTCCTCGGAGGCGCGGTAAGTGGGACACATCACGCCGCCGGTGGTCTCCTGCGGGCCGCGGCAACCGCCGCAGCCGTGGCAGAGCTCCACCATCCCCTGCATCCCGTTGTCGACCGCCCACTCCATCGCGGGGTCGAACCCGGCGTCGTACTCGTAGTCGGCGTCGAACCGGAGGTTCTCGCCCATGTCGACGTCGCCGCAGACGTTGCCCGGGTTGAGCAGCCAGTCGGGATCGAACGCGGTCTTGAGGTCGCGGAACGACTCCCAGAGGTCGTCGCCGTACAGCTTCCGGTTCCACTGGGTCCGCGCGCGGCCGTCGCCGTGTTCGCCCGAGACGGAGCCGCCGAGTCGGACCACCGCGTCGGTGACGCGGTCGGCGATGTCGAGCATCGCCTCCACGTCGTCGACCTCCTTCGTGTTGATGAGCGGACGGATGTGTAACACACCCGGGCCGGCGTGCGCGTAGAAGGTGGCGAAGGTGTCGTTGTCCTCCAGAATCTCTTGGAACTCGCGGGTGTACTCCGGGAGGTGTTCCGGCGGGATGGCGCAGTCTTCGATGAAGGAGATGTGCTTCTCGTCGGTGGTGCGCGAGAGGAGGATCGGTAGCCCCGCCTTCCGCATCTTCCAGAACCGGTCGCGCTCGTCCGGGTCGTGCGCCTCCAGCGCGTCGACTGCGCGGCGAGGGTGGCTCGTCGTCTCTGCGGCGCCCGCGCTCGGGTCTGTCGTCGTCTCGACGCGGGCTCCCGCGGCGCCGTCGGCCGCGCCGACCCGGTCCGCGATCAGGTCCGCGACCTTCTGTTCTCCCGTCGCGTCGTCCTCGGCGTAGAACTCGATGAGCAGCACGGAGTCGGTGCCGTCGGGTAACATCCCGACGACGTCCTCGAACTCCGGCGTGTCGGCCGCGAGCCCGAGGAGGACGTCGTCCATTACCTCGACGGCGGCGGGGTCGTGTTCGAGGCACGCGGCGACGTCCTCCATCGCGTCGAGGAGGTCCTCGTAGGTCAGCAGCGCGACCGCCTTCGTCTCCGGGATCTCGACGAGCGAGACGGTCGCCTCAGTCACGGTCGCGAGCGTCCCCTCGCTGCCGGCCATGAGGCGGCCGAGGTTGACGACGCCCTCCTCGCCGTGCTCGCCGCGGTACTCGGCGAGCAGGCGGTCGAGGTTGTAGCCGGAAACGTTCCGCTTCAGCTCCGGGAAGCGCTCGTCGATCTCGTCCGCCTCCTCGTCGAGGATCCGCACGACCTCGGCGTGGATCCTCGGGAGGAGCCCGTCGGCGTCGGGGTCCGCTGACTCGCGGAGCTCCTCGACCGCCACCTCGCCGAACGTCGTCACAGTGCCGTCGGCGAGGACGACCTCCAACTCCTCGACGTAGTGGTCCGTCTTGCCGTACTTCAGCGAGTGCGCGCCGGTGGAGTTGTTGCCGATCGCCCCGCCGACCGCGGACTTGTCGCGCCACGCCGGGTCGGGTGCGAACTTCAGCCCGGCCGGTTCGACCGCGGCGTTGAGGTCGCCCACGTACGCGCCAGCCTGAACGCGGGCGGTCTCCGCGTCGGGGTCCGTCGACAGCACGCCGTCCATCTCGTCGGTCAGGTCGAGGACGACCGCCTCGTTCACGGTCTGGCCGGCGAGCGAGGTACCGCCGCCGCGGGGGAGGACGGGGATCCCCTCCTCGAAGCAGTACTCGTGGACCGCGGCCACGTCCGCGGTCGACTCCGGGATCACGACGCCGATCGGCGTGACCTCGTACGCCGAGGCGTCGGTCGCGTACAGCCGCTTCGAGTAGTCGTCGAACCGCACGTCGCCGTCCACTCGGCGATCGAGCGCGTCGACGAGATCCGGCCGTTCCACCGTCCCGCCGGTGTAGTCGAAGTCCCCGCCATCTGTCGGGTCCGGCTCCGAGGTGTTCGTCGCCATACGAATCCCTCACGGTCGAATTATGAAAAACCTCCTGCCGTCGGCGCGCGGCGGGAACCCGGGCCGCGGGACCAGCCCGCGCTCACCGTCCGACGCGCGTCGTTCGACAACGAACGCTTAATAGGCGCGCTCGTGACCGTACCGAGTATGAACGCAGCCCCCGAGGAGATCACGTCGCTCGTCGGTCGCGAGGTGTACTCGAGCAACGGCGTCTTCGTCGGCGAAGTCGAGGACATCCAGCTCGATCTGGACGCCCGCGCCGTGACCGGACTCGCGCTCGCCGAACTCAACCACGAGCTGTTCGCCGGGCAGGTGGGCGGCTCGACCGGCGTCATCGTTCCGTACCGCTGGGTCCGCGCCGTCGGCGACGTCGTCCTAATCAACGACGTCATCGAACGATACGACGCCGGCGAGCCCGACGAGGAGGCGCCGGAGGTCGAGGCGCGCTCGGAGGCGCGCTAGGCGCGGCCGGCCGCTCCCAGACCCCCTTGGCTCCCGCTCAGAACGGCAACGCGTCGCGGAGGCTGGCGATCACGCCGCGCTCCTCGCGGCGTGCCTCGTCGAACACCGGGTACAGGGCGTCGAGGAACTCGGTCTCGTTCTCGAACTTCTCTTTCGGCACGCGGTCGAGCGCGTCCGCGAGCGCGAGGGAGCGCCCCTGCGCGTCGTAGGGAACCTCCTGATCGCCCAGCGCGTCGCGGAGCTCCGCGGTCGTCGCGGGGAACGACACGTCCGCCTCGTCGAGCCGGGCGTCGAGCGCGGCGATACCGAACTCGATAGCCTCGGGCTCTTTCGTGTCGCCGCCGCCGGGTGGCCGTGCTGCCATTACGCCGGGGTATTCCCTCCGACGGCTTGAAACCCCTGTTCTCCGCTCACTCCGGCACGGATTCGCTCGGCGGAGCGGCGTCGACGACCGCCAGTTCGACTCCCGTTCCGGAGCGGTCGAAGGCCGCGACAGAGTCGCCGTCGTACGGCGGGACGGCGACGATCACCACGGCCGCGAGGTCGTCGGTGCGCGACACCCCGAGGAACCCGTCCGGGTGCGAGAGGAACCGCGCGCCCCCCTCGCCGGCCGGCGTGCCGAGGTCGACGCCGAACACGGAGTTGACCGAATTCCCGACCGACGGCAGTGTGAAGTGAGTCACCACCGGCGTCTCCGGGTCGAGCCCGATGTCGGCCTCGAACTCGCCGGCCGGCGTCGCGGAGAGCCGGACGTTCACACCGTCTGGGTCCTCGCTCGCGGCGCGCTCGCGGAGTACGGCCAGTAGGTCGCGGGTGACGTAGATCACTGTTCGACCTCCGCTATGGGACGGATTGGCAAAAGGACACGCACGGGTCGTCCCGCTCGGTCGCGTTCAGAACGGCAGCGCGGACGCGAGCGTCTTCGCGTACAGCCCGGGCGCCTTGCGCCGCGAGTCCGAGATGGCGTCCTCGACGGCGACCGCGGCTCGCTCGTGGACGCCGACGCCGTGACCGACGAGCACGCGCTCGGGGTCGAGCCCGGAGAGCGCGCTCGTCGGTGGGGTGAGCCGCAGCATCGGGTGGACGCCGAGGCGCTCGCGGTCGCCGCGGAAGTACGACGCGGACCCGAGCGACTCCGGGACGATCAGCGTCTCGCCGTCGAAGAGCCCGACCTCCTGCCACGGCGGCACCGACGAGTCGCGGATCCGGATCGCCTCGAAGCCGGTGTCCGCGAGCCGCGACCCGAACCGCTCGACGTCGACATCGGGGCCGAGATCCTCGGTGACGCCGGTCATCCACTCGGGGACGTACACCGGGGCGTCGTGGCGGGCGGCGAGTTCGCCGCTGTCGCGCACGTGGCGGTCCAGTCCGACCACGACGCCGGCGACGGAGCCAAGCCCGTCGAGGAGGTCGTCGACACCGGGCGCGTCGACCGGGTCGACGACCCACACGTCGTCCGCGTCCGCCTCCTCGTTCTCGACCGCGAACGCGTGGCTCGCGCGCTCCATCGTCTCGTCGGGGTACGCGATCCAGCCGACGCCGCCGTCGTACCGGTCGATCTCGTGGAGGTCCGGCTCGTCGCCTTTCATGCTCATACCACCCGTTCGACCCGGTCCCTTGTTAAGTCGTCTCTGTTAGTGCGGCGTTCCGACTTCGGGAGGGCGTCGGTCGCTCACTACCGTCCGCTACTCGCCGGGCCACTTGATGGAGCAGCCGCGCGAGGGCCGGTCCGGAATCTCGACGTCCTCACCCGCGAGGACGGCGTCGACTGCGTCGCGGATGTAGAACTCTGTCGGCTCGTCGTCGGGGTTGAGCGCGTCGTCGAGCCGGCCGTGGTAGCGCAGCCGCCACTCGCCGTCCTCGCGGCCGAAGAGGAACGGGTCGGGCGTACAGACGGCGTCGTAGGCGGCCGCGACCTCGCCGGTCTCGTCGCGAAGGTACGCGTCGTACGCGACGGTGCCGTCGGCGACGGCCTCGCGCATCGCCTCGAAGGAGTCCTCCGGGTATGCGTCGGCGTCGTTGGGGTTGATCCCGACGACCGCGAGATCGTCGTACTCGGCCGCAAGCTCGTTCAGCAGGTCGATCTTCGCCTTCGCGTACGGGCAGTGGTTACACGTAAAGACGACGAGTAGCGCGTCCGTCTCGAAGTCGTCGCGCGCGTGGGTTTCGCCGTCCGCGCCGGGCAGTTCGAAGTCGGGCGCGGCGTCGTCGCGGTCGAGTTCCGAGTCGGATTCCATCTGGACCATATCCGAGCGTACGAGCGGGAGCCGAAAAGGCGTTGCGAGCTACTCTAGGTGTCGAGTCAGGGTCCACGACGGGCCGCACACTCGAGACCGGCGAGTCAATGTCCGATCTGATCTATTAACTACCCAACTCAACGCTGATCTTTTTTATGAATAAACAAAAGTAATAATAGAGAATAGTATGAGTGACGTAGAGTCTGAAAAGGTGGTGTCCGTATCGTCGCGCGGGCAAGCCACAATCCCGAAGCAGTTCCGGGAGGAGTTGGGTATCGACACGCCTGGCCGTGTGAAATTCATTCGGACTGAAGAGGGTGATATCGTTGTTCGCCCCATCCACTCGGTTACAGACCTGCGTGGGGTTTTGGAAGGGAAAACCGACGAGCAGGGGCGGTCAGCAACCGAGCGCCTCCAAGAAGAACGTACAGCGGACAAAGCCAGTCAGCTACCCATCGCTGAAGCGATGGGCTTGTCAGTGGACTCCCGTTCTGCCGACCAATAGTGGTCGGACGCCACTCCAGTAGCGTTCACGATCAACGTCCCTGACTTCAGAGCGTACTGACAGAACGCTCCTCCAGCGGGGGACTTCTGCCCTCGCTGGAGTTGTAACGCTAACTTCCGGGCGACGTTCTTCGCCGCGTTATAGTCGGCATTCACGGCATACGAACAATCCAAACAGGCGAAATTCTGCCCATTGCGGTTCTCCTCAAGCGTACACCCGCACTGCGAACACTGCTGGCTGGTGTAGGCTGGTTCAACCTTCGAGACGACGATTCCGGTCATCTCAGCCTTGTTCTCGACCTGCTCTTGCAACTCTCCGAAGGCCCACTGTTGGAATTTCTTGCCATCGCTGATCCGCTCGCGGATTTGCCCCAAGTCCTCGAATGCGATATGCGTACAGTCGTGCCGCTGTGCTTCCGCAACAATCGCTTTCGAGCAGCGGTGGATGTAATCTTCGCTCCACCGCCCGAAACGATCACCGATTCGCTGAAACGTCAGGTGTGCGCTCCGGGTGCCGGTCTGTAGCAGGTCGCCACGGCGTTTCTCAAACTCCCGGCGTTCATGATTAAGCAGGTCAGCGTTCCCGACGAACCGGCCTGTTGAGGTCACAGCGATGTGGTCGTCAACGTTACAGTCCACGCCAAGGACTTTCGAATCCTCAGCTTTCTCAGGACTGTCAGCGTCGATTGTCCGTTCCATCGCGGCGTGTAGATAGAACTCGTCGGTTTCGTTGTCGTAGTGGACAGTGCTGGTCGAAAAGGAGTAGTCGTCGTTCAACAGGTACTCACCGTGCGGCGTTTGTTCAGGATGCTCCGGTAGGTCGTACTCACACTCAACCCGCCCGTTGACAGTGGCAAGACTCACCTTGTCACGGTAGAATGTAGCCGCTCGCTTGTCGTACACGATGCTGAATGTATCGTAGTGGGGTTGGCTTGTTTTCTCCCCATCACTAAGCCGATCAACACAGTTACCGATGTCCTTGGTTGCTCGCTTGATTGCTTTCTGAACGAGATTGGCGTGAAGGTAGTCGGTCGCTTCCCGCAACTCGTCGTAGATGGCTTGTTCAGCTTCGGATTTGCTGGTTACGCAGTCGCCGTGTGGGTATCGCCATGCCCACTCAGCGGTTCGATTCGCGCAGTATTGGAACTGCTGGTTGGTGGCGTGGAGGTCACTCTTGCGGTCGTCAGGAACGTCAAGCCGGATCTGAACCGTTCGAGTTACGTCCCACGCCATGTATCTCACAGTAGTATCCAATTTTTATTATAGTTTACTATTGATGGGGAGTCAGTAGAGCGATCGCAGTGTGGTTTGGTGCTCTGTTTGTCGGCTTCCTCCCACGGCTAAAGCCCTGTCTCTTACCCACAAATCGAGTCGTTGTTGCGGTCAATAAATCCGACCGAAGCCTCGATATCTACAGATTTAACACTTCTATGGGACGATTTTGCTGATCTCGCTTACCACATTCAGCAACCCCCACTGTCGATATCACCGTCCGAATCACTCCTCACCTCGATCTTCCGAGAATAGATATGGTTCGACAGCGTCTGAAACGTTTGTTTGGGACTCGGTGAACTTGTGGGTAAGAGACAGGGCTGAAGCCGTGGGCATCCGCCTTGCTACTACTGTGAAGAAGAGTTGCGACAGCGCTACGCCGGTGACGACGAGGGTGACGACGGACTGCGCTGAGATTCCCGAAACGATCGTCTTCGACGCTGAACCACTAATCGCGTATTTTTGTAACGAACCAGGGAGCGACACCGTCGAGACGTACGTTGACGCCATTGAAGGCGCAGCAGACGGTTACATCTCGGCGATCAATCTTGCCGATGTCCACTATATCGTGCGGGCAATCGACGGCGAGGACCGGGCTGATGCCGTCGTCGACGTCCTCGAGGAAAGTGGCATCCGTCGCATCGACACCGAACAGACATGGGCGCGAGCAGCCGACTTCAAATTCCGCTACTCGCCAGCACTCGGTGATGCTTTTGCGCTCGGGACAGCAGCCCACGTCAGCGGGGTGCTGTTGGTCGGTGCCGACGACGGCTACGACGATGTCATCGGTGTTCCGATCACTCGGTTCTGGACCGAACCAGCTTGACTTCCTCCACGACTGTTGTGGGCTCTCTCCTCTGTTCTCTGTAAGGTCGGCCAGAACCGGGGCCACCGACAAGGCCACCCATTTGGGGGTGGTTGGTGACGGCAGACTAGCTGTGACCCGCTTTCCCTTCTTGGCCGCGACCGGACCCGCCGCTCAGTACTCGATCGCCGCGGAGTAACGATTCAGAACGGCCACGAGCCCGGCACCGACGAGCGCCGCCAGCGCGAACCGCGGGGCCGCCGCCCGCCACGACTCGCCGCTCTCGGCCAGCCGGGCGGACACCTCCACGAGCGGCGCGCGCAGCGCCCCGACGATCAGGCTCACGAGGAAGGCGAGCGTCGCGGCCCGCGCCCGGGCCAGCGCGTATCGGACGGCGTGTGCGATCGTGAAGAGCCCGCCGACGCCGCCGAGCAGGAACGCCGCCACCGGCGGCAGCGTCTCGACGAGCGCGTCTCCCCCGTTTCCGAGCGCGAGCGCGCCCGCGCCGTCGACGAATCGAGACACGACGCCGGACATGTACTCGTACTGGCCGAGGACGATAAGCAGCAGCGAACCCGAGATCCCCGGCAGCACCATCGCGCTGACCGCGACCGCCCCGGCGACGAAGACGACCGGCAGCGAGCTCCCGAGCGCGGTCGCGGCGACGCCCGACGCGAGGAACGCGAGCGCGAACCCGGCGACTGCGGCGGACTTCCGGCGCGGCGTCGAGAGGTTGACATCGCCGAGCAACACCGCGGCGCTCGCCGCGATCAGCCCGAAGAAGAAGCCGTACGTCGCCACCGGTTGCGTGGCGAGCAGGCGGTTCACCGCGCTCAACACGGTCACGACCGCGGTCCCGATCCCACCCCCCAGCACGAGGAGGAAGGCGCCGTCGACCTCCCGGAACGCGGCCCGAGCGTCGGCGCGGCGTCCGGGCCGCACGCCCGCGAGCACGCGGCGCGCCCGCTCGGGGTCGACCGCGGTGACCGCCGCGATCAGGCGCTCGTAGATCCCGACGATCAGGGCGATGGTGCCGCCGGAGACGCCCGGGACGGCGTCGGCGCTGCCCATCGCCACGCCCTTCAGATACAGCGTCGCCCAGTCGCGGAGTCCGGCCATTCGTACGATAAAAAGCGGAGCGTCCGTAATGAAAGACCCGAGATCAGGCGGCCGCGGGCTCGGTGGGGGCGACCAGTCCGCTCGCGGTCGTCGCCGCGGTCGGCTCGGCGCCGAGCGGGGATCCCGCGTCGGTCGAGTTCGTCGAGCCGCCGCCGTCACTCCCGCCGCCGACCGGGCAGTCGGCGTCGCCGCTCGGACAGTCCACGATTTGCTCTTCGAGTTCGACGGTGGCTGCGGCGTCGTCGGCGCCGACGACTTGGCCCTCGGTCACCTCGACTTGGCCGACGCGCTGTGTAGTGTAGAGGTCGTCGCCGGTCGTTCGCTCGGTGGTGACATTGTACGGGCCGGTCGCGCGGACGCTCGTGTTCGTGTACCCGTTCTCGGGGCCGAACTCGTCGTACCCCGTCGTCGAGTACGGGAGCGTGAACTCGAAGTTCCCGTCGTCGTCCGCGGTCGCGTACTGCGTGTACTCGAACGTCTGTCCGTTCGGCTTCTCGAGTTCGACCGTCGCCTCGACCTCCTGACCGGGGGCAGCGCCCGATCCCTCGACGGTCGCGCCCGGCACCCGCTCGAACGTCTTGACGAAGTCGTCGCTGAACGCGCCGAACAGCGACTGACCGAACGTCGCCCGGAGGTCGACGCCGAACCGCTGGGCGAGTATCTGCGCCTGCTGGGCGTACGGAGACCGACCCGGCGCCTGCGTGGCGTGGACCAACCGGTAGTGTTCGAGTGCGTCGATGCGGTCCGTCGGGACGCCCATCACGCCGCCGATCTGCGCCGAGCCGTCTTCCTCGACGTATGACCGCGCGGCAGAGAGGTTATCGAACCGCTGGACCGGCTGTCCTTCGCTCGGCAGGACCTTGATATCGACCTGCTCGCCGGACTGGGTCTGTGCCGTCTGCGGCTCCCAGTCGAGGACGACCGGGTCCGGCTCGACCGCGCTCCCGTAGTGCTGGTAGAGCCGGATCATCTGGCTCTCGTGGTAGCGCTGGGTGCGCGTCTGGAGGGCCGGCCGGAGTCCTCCCTGCTGCCCGTTCTGCCCTTGGACCCGCTCGTAGAGTAGCTCGTTGAAGTCGTTGACCGTCTCGTTCCCCGAGTAGAAGGTGACCGGCGCGTTGAACTTGGAGTTCGGCGACGCCATCTGCCAGTCGACCATCACGTAGCGGGTCTCGTTGCCCTCGGTGCTCTGGCTCGCGAGCACCTCCGCGGCCTCCTCCTCGCTCGGTGCGAGCAGGTAGTCGGCCGCCTCGCCCGCGTTCTGCTGGAACGGGTTGGCGTTCGGGATCCGCTCGGCCCGCGTGGTGATCCAGTGGCCGTAGTCCCACCACGACTGGACGCCGTACGCGCCCTCGGGGTACTCGAAGTCGCCGTCGGCCGGCCGCTCGTAGGTGCCGTACAGCTCCATGGGGTCGTCGGCGCCCTCGAGTTCGCCCGGCTGGGGCGTCTCGTCGTTCATCCACTGGAGGCTCTCGTCCCACTGGACGACGCTGCCGGGACTGCTCGAGTTGCCCTCCACCCAGACCGGGGCGGCGCCGGCGGCCGGGAAGAGGAGCGGGAGGAGGAGGACAGCGAACACCGCGACCGCCGTCAGCACCTGCCATCCCTCGATGTCGCGGAGGGCGTCGAAGGAGGTGAGTTCGAGCGCGTCGAGCGCGACCTGGATGAAGTACGCCGTGCCGACCGCAACGACGACGGCGAAGTAGTAGTTGAAGCGGACTTGGGTGAACGCGGCGCTGCCGATGAACGCCGCCCACACGACGAGGTACAGTTCCTCGGCGTCGTACTCGACGAGCAGCGTCGCACCGACGAGGAAGGCGGCGGCGATGAGGAGACCGATCACCTGCCAGTCGACGCCGACGACGCCGCCGATCGCGCTGTACGCCTGCGGGACGGCGTAGACGGAGCCGATAACCGCGAGCGCGGCCGGGATGTATAGCGTGTGGTTCGTGTCGTCAGAGCGGTACAACGGCCGCGCGACGATGTAGAGGACTGCGGCAAGGGCGAGGAAGAAGGCGAGGCCGTACTGCGAGAGGACGAAGTTCGAGAAGGAGGCGCCCTGGAGGGGCGGTTGGGCCTCGCCGATCGTGCGAGCTCCGGCGCTCGCGGAGAAGGCGACGGTGTTGAGGAGGTTTCCGATGATCGTCGACCACAGCGACGGGATCGCGAGCCAGACGATACCTGCGGACGCGAGGATGAGGCCGCCGACGGCCGCGGGATAGGTGTCGGTTCCGAGATCGCGCGCCTCCCACTGGCGGGCGAGCCATGCGAGGAAGACGGCGCCGAGCGCGACGGTGAAAGGCACGACGATCTGAAGTAGCGAGTACTCGCTCGGTGCGAACCGGAACGTGTCAAGCGGGATCACCTGCATCAGCCCAGCGAGACTCATCGCGACCGCGCCGGCGAACGCGACCGGCTCGGGACTTTTGCCGTGGTAGGTGTCGCTTGTGAGTTTGACCGCGAGGAAGATCCCCGTGAATCCGACCATCAGGATACCTGGCTGCCACGTCCACATGTAAAGTCCGAGCGCGACGCCGGCCGCGGCAGCGTAGGCGATCGGTTTACGGAGCGCGTCCCAGTCCTGATCGACCACGAGCTCCCACACCGGCTTCTCGCGCTCGGCGGCGCCGAGCGCGACGAGAAACGCTAGGATAGCGGTGCTCTGGAAGAAGACCTCGGCCGCGCTGTGATCGGGAAAGCCCACGAGGGTGTACCGGAGGAAGGTCCCGGAGAACAGCGCCAGTGTCGCCGCGCCGACAAGTGCCGGGACGCGGTCGACGAACCGACGTGCGATGAAGTACGTCGGCACCGCGACGAGCGCGCCGGTGATCGGCGCCATCACGAGCATGACTTCCTCGGTGCTGCCCATGATCGGTCGGGCAATCCAGATTCCGACGACCATGATGTGGTCCCAGAGTGTGCCGAACTGGCCAGCGTTGTTCCCGAACGGGAAGCCGGTCCAGACGTCGTATGGGAGCGTGTTTGGCCAGTTTTCGAGGAGGTAACTCGTCGTGCGGAGGTGATACCACGCGTCGTTGCCGCGGAAGTACACCTCTCCGTTTTGAATGAAGTTCCCGTACGAGCGCAACCGCGTCCACAACATGAACGCGACCACACCCAAGAGGACGGGAACGTGGTACCACCGCGCGAGGAGATCGGACGGGGACGAGTCCGATTCGTCCGGCGGATCGTTCGAATCGCTCATTATCCCATAGGACTGTCAAAACGCGCATAAGCCTTGTCATATCCCTACGGCTAACTGATGAGATTAATTTCCTCATCGTATATTTTATCACTGGTATGGTAAATTAGGACTCATACTTCAAAACCAACCGATAGGACATCCGATGATTGCCACGCATCACACACTCACTCCTATGGGCCTTGTTTAGACGCCAGCGTTCAGCGGTATGCCCCCTCGATCGCGCGTTCAACGTTTCGCACCGCTGATTTCATGACAAGTTCGCGGAATTGACCGAACCACGTTCTCGACCACAGCGTTTCACCGTATCGCTGCCGTAAGCCGAAAAACACCGACTCAGTGTTCGAACGCTGATTATACGCCCGGTCGTGGATAAGTAAGTTTCTCGCCCATGCTCGGAAACTGGGGCCGCGTTGCGGAATCAGCGGTATGATACTTTCAGCACGCAACCTCGTCCGAAGTGTTTCCCAGTCGTATCCTTTATCAGCCGCTACAGCCGTCAGATCGTCGATATTCCGCACCAAAACCTGTAAACCGACCTGTGTATCGTGCGGTTGTTTCATCGAACAGTGTATGTCTAGAATCGCACTCGTTTCACAATCGATGAGCAGCGTGGTTTTGACCGCCTCGAACGTGTAATACTGTCAGCTAAATA
>NZ_NHNZ01000080.1:0-8783 GCF_002727095.1 Halorubrum sp. C191
GCGACGACCGCGCTCGGCGCGTCCGTCCGGTGACCGGCGAAGACGACACGGTCGCCGTCGGACCGGACCGAGGCCGGACGGAAGGAGCTGTACGGGAGGCCCGGGTCGACGAGGTCGCCCGTCTCCGGATCGAGCAGGCGCAGGCTCGGGTCGCCGCCCTCGGTGACCAGCGTGGCGATCCGCCCGTCGCCGAGGAACGCGAACGTCGACACGCCGAGGGTCCACATCGGCACGCCGAACGCCGCCGGCATCTCGCGGAGGACCTCCGCGTCCGATGTCGTCGGGAGCGCGACGCCGGCGCCGCGCTCCCCCTCCTCGGTCCCGGACGCGACCGGGAACCGATAGAGGTTCCACCAGCCGGTGGGGTCGGCCGCCGCGTGGAGGACGCCGTCGGGCGACCACTTCGGCGAGACGACCGACTCGTCGGCGCCGCCCGCGACGACGCGCTCGTCGCGGATGTCGCCCGTCTCGTTGACCGCGCCGACGACGAGTTCGGTCCCATCCCACGGCATGTTCGGGTGATCCCACCGCAGGTACGCGATCCGGTCCCCGCCCGGGGCCGGCCGCGGCGCCGCGTAGAAGTCGTGCCCGTCCGCGACGACGACCGGGTCCGAGATGCCGGTCTCCGGAGCCGGGTCGGGTGACAGCGGGAAGCGGACCAGCTCGTTCCGGGGCTCCTCGTCGGTGCCGGGTCCGACGTGACGCTCGCGGACGGCATAGACCGTCTCCCCGTCCGGAGCGAGCCGCATGTCGGCGTAACGGTGGGCCATCGGCTCCGGCGGCACCGGCGTGACCGGGGTCGGTTCCGCGTCGCCCCCGGCAGCGCTCCCGTCCGCGGGCAGTCGGTAGAGCCGCTGGTCGTCCATGCTCGCCGCGAGCACCGTCCCGTCCGCGACGAGCACGTCGCCGCCCCCGTACTGGTGGACGAGCGTGCGCACGTCGAGTTCCTCCGACGTCACTTCTGTCGGATCGGCGTCGCGGTCGTCGACCGGGGCGCGACAGACGACGCCGCGACCGCCCTCGGACGGGCGGCGTTCGATCCAGTAGACGTGGTCTCCGTCGGTCTCGACGGACGCGAACGACCTGACGTCGGCGGCGACGTCCTCCGGGGCGACCGGCGACGGCCACTCGCCGTACGGTGTCGGCATGGGATCGACGAGCGTCGCCGCTCCAATAAACCTACGCGAGCCGGCCACCCGAGCCACCGGGCGGGGTCCGGCGCCGGGGTCTGTGGTCGCCCGCGCCGGGGTCGATGGCCGCCCGCGCCGGGGTCGATGGCCGCCCGCGCCCGGTTCCCGATCCGGGGCGTCTCGCTTCACGCGTACGCCTCGAACTCCTTGCCGAACGCGAGGAAGTAGCCGGTGCCGACGAGCCCGACGACGGCCGCGACGGTGAACGCGACCTCGGGGCTGACGAAGTCCCACAGGTACCCCCCGACCGCCGCGCTCGGGATCACGACCGTGTTCCGGAGGAGGTAGTACGTCCCGGTGACGCGGCCGCCGGCCCCCTGCTCCGCCGGGCCGACGATGAGCGCCTTGTGCGACGGCAGGCCCGCGAACCGCAGCCCCGAGAACGCGAAGACGGCGATCATCACGGCCGACAGTGGCAGCGCCGACCCCGCGAGGGCCGGCGCGTAGATCAGTACGACCGGGAAGAGGGCGTACACCGCGAACCCGACCGCGACGACCGGCTTGAGGCCGATGCGCTCCGCGAGCCGCGAAGCGGGGACCATGATCAACAGCGCGACGAGCATCTCGACGCCGAGAAGGTAGCCGAAGAACGCCTGCGGCGAGAGGTCCACGTCGTACGCGAACCCGCCCAGCGCGACGGTCGCGTCGAGGCCGACTTGGAAGAACTGCGTGACGACGAGGACGAAGAACACGTACACCATCCCGTTCGCGAACCGGACGAGCGTGTCGCCGACGAGCAGCGGCCGGAGCGGCGCCGGCATCTCCCGCAGGTCGCGCCGGACCCGGTCGAGCCCCGCGAACGAGTCGCCGAAGGAGTCGCCGCTCGCGTCGTAGAGGACGTGCTGGACGAGCGTGCCGAGGACGCCGAAGGCGACCGCGACCGCGAGGACGAACTGGAAGCTGACGGTGAACTCCGTGCGGAGTCCGATGAGGACGGCGGCCAGCACGGGTCCGACGAGGAACGCCGTCCGCCGGAACGTCTCCGTGCTGGCGAACCCGGCGGCCAGTCGCGAGGGGTCGGTCGCCTGCTTCACGACGGCGAACGTCGCGCCGAGCCCGAACGACTTCCACGCCTGCGCGAGGACCAGTCCGACGAAGATCCAGACCCACGGCTCCACGATGAGTCCGCCCACCGCGATCGGGCCGACCCCGGGCGCGACCAGCCAGACGAGGAAGCCGAGCGTCGACAGCAGCCCGAAGAGGGTGAGCGCGTACCGCGAGCCGATACGGTCCGAGACGGCGCCGCCCGGGTACGGGTAGATCGCCGAGATAACGTTGCCGAACGTGCCGAAGAGCCCGACGACGAACCCGGACGCCCCGAGCCTGACCATGTACTCCGGGAGGTACCGGTTCGTCATCTGGAACCCCAAGCTGAACGCGAACATCGCGATCGACAGCACGAACACGTCGCGCTCCAGCGCGAAGAGTCGCCGAAACCCGTCCAGCGCCCCGGAATCCGCCTCTGCGTCCGCGTCGTCGCCGCCGGCGCTCACGGGGGCGCCCCCGGTGTTCCGGAGCGGTCGCGGTCGTCGACGCCGGCGCGGGTCGGTCCTGCCTCGGGGAGCGCCATACGCGTCGTGCGGTTCGCGTCGACAAAAATTCCACCCCGTCACGGGGCCGGCGCGAGACGGTCACTCACCTCGGGTGGCGCCGGCGAGGGAGCAAGTCGGGAGCGCCAGTCGGACCGGTCGGGGCCTCACCCGGACGGCGACTCGGTCGCTCGAACGAGCGCGCGCAGCTCCTCGACGGCGAGTGGCTCGACCCGCTCGCGCGTCCCATCGCTCGTGTAGAATAGGCTCGTTTCGACCGCTTTCTCGGCGAACCACTCGTCGAGGACGTGGTAGTAGACGCTGAGCTGCTTCTGGTACTCTGCCCGCGCGCGCCGCGTCGAGTCCGTCTTGTAATCGACGACCGCGACCCGGTCGTCGGTCACGTGAACGAGGTCCGCGATCCCCGAGACCGTGACGCGGCGGCCGTCGACCTCGAGCGGGAGCGTCACCGGCTCCTCGACGTACCGCTCGCCCGACAGCCCGTCGAGTAGGTCGACGACTCGCCGCTCGTGGTCGTTCGACGGCGTCACGTCGTCGCCGAGCGCGTACGCCTCCGCAAAGTCGTGGACCCGAGAGCCGAAGTCCATGCCGCGAGTCTCGGGCGCCGCCTCGGCGCCCGCCTCCGACCGCTCGTCCGCCGCCTCGAACACGGTCTCGTCCATCAGCGAGTGTGGGCTGTGACCGATCGGGCCGTCAGGCGCCGTCACCGAGAACGGCAGTTCCGCGTCGGCGGGCTCCTCGCGGTCGAGCGACTCGACCGCTGGTTCGATCTCTTCGACGGCGACGGGAAGCTCCTCGAGGAACGTGTTCGGGTCCTCGCCGGCCGCGAACACGACGTGGCTCTCCGCGCGCGTGACCGCGACGTAGAGCAGCCGGCGTTCCTCGTCGTACGCCCGCGGTAGGCAGCGCCGGATCACGTCGTGCCGCCAGTTGTCGTACACGTGCGGGTGGGCCCGCTCCGCCGAGTACACCTTCTGCTGTCGGAGCCCCACCGGGTCCCGGTACTCGATGACGCTCGATCCGCCGGCTCGAGGCGGGAAGCGCCCCGCGTTCATGTTCGCCATGACGACGATCGGATACTCCAACCCCTTCGCGGCGTGAATCGTCTGGACGGTCACCGCGTCGTCGCCCGCGGACGCGGCGACGTCGACCGTGCTGCCGGTCTCGACGCCGCGCTCCATGAACCGGATCAGCTCGCCGCGAGTCGCCGTCGTCGCGTCGTGGACCGACTGGACCGTGTGGAGGAGCACGTCCGCCGCGTCGCCCGCGAAGCCGTAGCGGTCGAGGACGCGGCGGGCGACCGCGCCGACCGACTCCAGATCGTGGAGCCCGTCGCGGAACGCCGCCGGGTCGTCAGGGTACGACCCCGTCTCCAGGAAGCGACCGATCTCGTCGAACGCGTACCCGGCCCGTTCGAGGACCACCGCCCAGCCGCGGTCGGCGTCGGTTTCGAGGATCCGAAGCCACGCGAGCAGCAGTTTCGCCGGATCCGTCCGGAACAGTTCGATCCCGCCGTCGTAGGCCATCGGGAAGTCGTACTCGTCGGCGGCGCCGAGGAGTTCCCGCCCGTAGTCCCGGGTCCGGGTGAACACCGCGATATCCCCGTACTCCGGCGGTCGCGGTTCGCCGTCCGCCCCCTCGACGGCGTAGTCGTCGTTGCCGACGATCGCCTGAACCTTCGAGAGGACCGCCTCGTGTTCGTCCTCGTGGCGGATTCCCTCGACGACCGTGTTGTCGAAGGGAGCGTTCGAGGAGAGCCCGACGACGTCGTCGGGGTCGACCGCGACGGTATCTCCGCTCGCAGCCGGCGCCGCGATCGCCCGCTCCGAGAGGTCGATGACCGACGCCGTCGACCGGTAGTTCTCCCGCAGTTCGATCCGGATCGGGTCGGTCGCGTCGAACGGGACCCGGTCGGCGTCGTCGTTGAGTTCGGCGGCGAACCGCTCTAGCCGCGCTTCGAACTCGGTGACGTTGCGCACGTCCGCGTACTGGAACGAGTAGATGCTCTGCTTCCAGTCGCCGACGGCGCAGAAGTTCTCGGTCCCGGACAGAAGCAGCGCGAGCTTGAACTGGAGCTCACTCGTGTCCTGAAACTCGTCGACCATGACGTACTCGAACTGCGCCGCCTCGCGGGCGCGCTCGTCCTCGCAGAGGAGGACGAACGCGAACAGCTGGAGGAAGCTGAAGGATAGGTAGTTGCGGCGCAGCGCAAATCGCAGGTACTCGAAGTACACGTCGCGGACGAACGCCTTGAGCCCGTCGCGGTCCTCGTCGAAGACCACGCGCGCCACGTCGTCGTCGAGGCGCTTCGTCCCGCGGCCGCCGCGCAGCTCCGACTTCGACGGGGCGTCCGAGCGGTACGTCTTGTGGCGGCCGAAGTCGCTCAGGTCCTCGCGCAGCGCCGACTGTTTCCGGCCGTCGTTCCGGGGTCGGTTCGCCGCGTCGAACCGCGCTCTGAACGCCTCGAAGTCGCCGTCGAGGTATGATTCGCCGCCCCGATACCACCCGTCGGCAGTGGGGAAGATCCCCTTCGACGCGAGCTCTCCGATCAGGTCGAGCAGCTCGCCCGGTTCGGCGAGCGCGCGGTAAAACGCCGCGTGTTCCGGGTGGTCGTCGCGGAAGCCGCCGAAGAACTCGCGGAACCGCTCGGCCTCGATCAGCTCGTCTTCGAGGATCCGCGTCGACCCCGTGATCCGCTCGTCGAGGCCGAGGTGTGTCGGCGCGGCGTACCCGTGCTCCTGAAGCAGTTCGTGGCAGTGCGAGTGGAACGTCCGGATCGGGGCGTCGGCCAGCTCCCGCAGGCCGTACGCGCTGTGGTCGACGATCCGCTCTCGCATCTCGGTCGCGGCGCTCCGCGTGAACGTCGCCAGCAGCACGTCGTCCGGTTCCACGTCCGGCCGGTCGACGATCCGTCCGTAGCGCCGGGTGACGGCGAACGTCTTCCCCGTCCCGGGACCGGCGTCGACCAGGTGCGTCCCCGCCGTGCTCTCGATGAGCTCTCGCTGGGCCTCGTTCGGCGCCGGCTCGCTCATCGGTCCCCCTCCAACAGCAGGTCGCGGTTGTCCACGCGCCGGTAGTTCGGCTCGCCGGCGAGCCCGTCGACCGGGAACCGCTCCTCGCCGGCGCGCCGGGCGTTGAGTTCGTCGAGGCGCTCGTCGACGAACGCCTCGAAGGCGTCGAGGTCCTCGCGGAAGAAGGCCCGCCTGCGGGCGCCGTTGAGCTCTCGGATCGCCTGGTCCGCGCCCTTCTCGGCGTCGACGGCCGCGGACGTTTCCGCGTCGACCGCGGCGGTGAACCGCTCGGCGAACTCGGAGTCGCGGAGTTCGCCCTTGTCGGTCGTCTCGGGGAACGTCAGCGGGGCCACAACCTGCTCGTAGGCCGAGTAGCCGAGGTCCTCGAACGTCTCCCGACAGTCGGTGTAGCCGTCGAGGAGCCGCTCGTACGCATCCCGGGAGCCGACGTACTCGTCGAATGCGACCGGGTGGTAGGTGACCGTCGTGAGCGCGTCGCCGAGGTCGGCGTCGCCCGCGATCACGTCGGCCATCGGCTCGAGGAAGTGGAAGAACGTGAACTCCAGCCGCTCATTCGGACGGACCGACCGGTAGTACGTCAGGTACAGCGCCGCCTGAAAGTTCGGCGCGTCCGCCGGCGGGTCGACCGCCGCGTCGCCGACGACCTGTGCGGTGCGCTTCTTGCGTCCGCTCTTGTAATCGAGCAGCGCGGTCGGTGCCCGCACGAGGTCGATCTTCCCCTTCACGCCGAGGGCATCGTCCTCGAACCAGCGCTCGGTGAGCGGCGAGTCGACCGGCTCGTCGAAGTGTTCCGCGAAGAAATTGGTTCCCCACCCCGACGCCGCCGTGAGGAAGTCGTCCGACTCCGGCCCCTCCTCGTCGAGATACTCCGCGATCAGCTCCAGTCCGATGCGGTACTTCCGGCGGCGGAGGGGCTCGTCGGCGGCCGAGGAGAACGCCTCGGTCTCCGCGAGCATGGCGTCGACGAGGGCGTCGGTGTCGGCCGCGGCGACCGCCTCGGGGTGGTTCACGTAGAACTCCGCGAAGTCGTGGAAGAGGGTCCCCTCGACGAACCGTTCCCGATCCGGAGTGTCGAGGAGCCGCCCGAAGAGGTAGTCCCGGGGGCTGTTGACGTAGCTATTCAGGGTCGACTGGCTGACCCTCCCGACCGTCTCGGGGTCCACTCCGGTCGGTTCACGGTCGAAGCCCGCGCCCGTCGACCGCGGTCGCGGCCGGTGTTCGACCGAGTCGAGGTCGCTGAACCGCTCGAACTCCTCGTCGAGGAGGTCGCCGAGGTACAGGCACGGAGTGACCGGCTCCCCGCCGGCCGCGTCTTGAACGAGGTAGTACCGTCGGTCACCGCTCTGGAGCAGGCGCTGGAAGTCGCCGACGTAGCGCGCGAACTGGGTCTCGGTGTCCACCCACGGCCGCTGGGGCGCCGAGTGCGTCCACTCCTCTCCCATTCCGAGGTGGAAGACGACGGGGCGGTCGACGTACGCGGAGGACTTCGCGTCGGCGAGGAGGACGCCCTCGTTCTCCCTGTCGACGGGGACCTCGTAGGTCTGGAGGTAGTAGGCGAGTCGGTCGACCGCGCCGGCGGTCACTTGCGCGTCGGCGAGCCCCAGGTTCCGCAGCTCCTCGTCGAGCCGGTCCAGTTCGACGCCGGCCTCGGTCGCGTAGGCGTCGAGCGCCGCCGCGAACGTCCGGTCGCCGACGCCGTCGCGGAACGTCCGCAGCCACTCCGTGGCGGGGTGGTCGACGGCCGCCAACCGCCGCTCCCGGTCCGCGGTCGGGACGTCCATCCCCAGTTGCGCGAGGATCGGGGCGGCGTCGCCGACGGTCGCGTCGCTCCCCCGGAAACAGAGCCGGAGGAGCCGGACGAACGTCCGGTGGTGCGGGTCGTCCGCGAACCCCGGCCCGCCGTAAAAGGGGATGCCCGCGGCCTCGAACGCGGACTCGACGAGCGAGGAGTACTTCCCGCCGCCGTCGAGGACGACGGCGACGCGGTCCGCATTGTGCGCCGTGATCGTATCGCGGAGCGCGGCGACGATGTCGGTCGCCGACTCGAAGACGTGGAAGGGCGGGGGGTCGAACGCCTCCCCGCTGAAGAGGTCGACGCGATCGAACGCCTCCGGGAGGACGCCGCGCTCCAGTTCGGTCAGCTGGTCGTACCCGACGACGGCGACGGACCCACCGTCGTCGATCGCGTACTCCGTGAGCCGCTTCGAGGTCGTCCGCAGCGTCCGCATGACTTCGACGACCTCGCGGGTCGCGTCGTCGACGTAGGCGTCGTACTCTAAGACCGCGCCGAGCCGGCCGGTGTGTTCCCAACACTGGAGGACGTTCCCGACGGCGTACGCGACCGCCTTCCAGTCGTGGTCGGTCTGTCGGACGATCTCGAGGAACGCCCGGCGGTCCTCCGCCTGCTCGCGGCGACCGGCCGCGAGGCGGCGCGGCGTGGTCGCGAACGTTCCGAAGTGCGGGCGGTCGAGGCGGCGGTTGATCGCGCTCGCGAGCGGGGCGTCGGGCGTCACGACGAGGTCGTAGTCCCGGACCTCCGCGTAGAGCGACGCCGCGTCTTTCGCGCTCCGAATAGGCACGACTATCGGGAGCCGGACGAGTCACAAAAAGATAGCGGGGACGCCGATCGGTTCGCCGAGTCCGGAAGCATCCGGAGGCGCCGTTGTGCGACGTATTCAACTCCGATCAGACGATCGATCGACGGCTTCCGAAGCTTGAGGACGCGGGGCTCGTGGACCGCTACGACCCGCAGGGGGACAGTCGTATCACGATCGCGGTCGAGTCTCCCTCATTGGCGAACGCGACGAGAGCACCTCGAAGCCGACTGAGTCCGGTTCCCGTCGCTACTCGACACCGAGCTCGCGAGCGGCGGCCGAAATTGTGAGTCTCGTGTGCGCTCCGCACCGTCTCTAGTAACCGGCAACCGATCGGAACGGTAAGCGAGTGACGCCAGTGTTAGAAGACGCAAGGAGAATACCCGCGCCTTTAGGTCTGTCTCTTACCCATAACTC
>NZ_NHNZ01000190.1:0-838 GCF_002727095.1 Halorubrum sp. C191
CTGTCTCTTACCCATAACTCAGCGCTGCTGAGAAAAATCAACCAAATTCGCTCTGATATGAGTGGATTGGTCAGGAAGGAATCATTATTGATGCTGACTCACGACTTTCAGAGGCTGGACGGTCTGTGACCCTGAACAGAAGCTGGATTGACGAGAGTCTCGCTGAATGAGCGGCTTGGCGCTCATTCAGCACCCAGTTCGTAGCCTTCTGCCCACATGCGGAGCTTCTGAAGCCCTTTCCACATCGTCTCCCAGCCTGGAGGGGGATCTGAACCGCGGTCTAAATATCCGCCAAGCTTCGCCACATGTACCGCGTAGGCTTTCCCGCTTTGACCGCTCAGTTCTGGAAATTTCGTTTCCAGAACTGCGCGTTCGGCCTCGCTTAACAAGATCTCTGGAGCAACTGAACCCTCTCCACGGGCTAGCTCTCGTAACTCCAAGACCTTCCAGGCAATCACTGAGTACACGCTCAACAACACTTCCATACGCTCCCACGTTTGCAGTTGCCGCTCTTCGATTTTACAACCGCTCTTCAGCACCTTGTGCCAGTCTTCGATCCGCCAGCGAAGGCCGTAGTACTCGATAACGGCTAGAATATCGTCGAACGTTTCGACCGATTCAGTGGTGAGTAACACCCACTGAATCGGATCGCCAGCCTCAGTGACTTCATCCACTCTCACCACATTCACTTCGACGGACCCTTCTTGATCCGGATTATTTCGCGGTGCGCGCAACTCACAGGTTCCTGCAGTGATTGAGACTTCGGCTGTTCTGGCTTCTCGTCCACCGCCTTGTTGAATCTCAATGGAGTTGCGACCTCGTTCTGCGAGGTCGCTAC
>NZ_NHNZ01000090.1:0-24460 GCF_002727095.1 Halorubrum sp. C191
GACGAGGCCGGCGGGCGCGGAGACCGCGGAGAGCACGAACAGGTCCTCGAAGTCGTCGGCCTCGTCGAGGACGTGGTCGAGGACGGCGGCCATCGTCGATCCCGTCGCGAGCATCGGGTCCGCGACGATGACGGTGTCCTCCGGGCGGATCTCGGGGAGCTTCACGTAGTCGATGGTGATCGGGAACTCGCCGTCGTCGGTCATCCCGGCCGCCTCGTCGCGACCGGCGGAGATGACGCCCTGCTTCGCGCGGGGGAACGCCTTCAACAGCCCCTCGACGAAGGGGGTCGCGGCCCGGAGGACGTTGATGATCACCACGTCGTCGAGTCCTTTCACGCGCTCGCCGGTCGTCTCCGCGAGCGGGGTCTCGACGGGGACGTACTCCGTCTCCATCGCGCCGTCGATGATCTCGTAGCCGCAGATCCGCCCAAGCTTCACCAGGCCCTTCCGGAACGCCACCTGTTCCGTCTCGGCGTCGCGCAGCCGCGAGAGGGTGTCCGTCGCCAGCGCGTGCGTGATGAGGTACGCGTCGTCGCGGTCTTCGATCGTCATTATACGGAACCGCGCCCGGAACGGTCTTAAAACGTGGCGAATCGAGCGCTCGCCGGACCGCGACCAGAGGGCAGCCCCCTCCGGCGACCGCACCTAGCGGAGCGCGACGACGTACGTCACCGCGAAGAGGATCACGGCGAGGGTCGCGACGTTCCGGAGCGACAGCGTCGCCGTCCCGACGAAGTCGAGCCCCCAGACGATCATCCAGGCGAACCACGCCGAGAGCACGGCGTTCATCGCGAGCAGCACCTTGGGATCGCCTGAGGAGCGCTCGACGCCCTCGCGGATCCCGGCCTCGTCGCCTCCCTCGTCCGTGCGCTCCTCGGCACTCATACGCGGATTCGCGGCTGTGCGCCACTTAGCTCTTGTCCGTTCGGGCCGTACGGCCCTCATGATCGGCCCGGTCCACCTCCGCAACCGACGCGGGGACCCCATCGATCCGATCCCCTTCCTCGTGACGACGGGGCTCGCGTTCGCGCTGGTCTTCTCGTTCGGGCCGCTGTACGGCCTCGCCTACGGGCTGTCGCTTTCGGCCGCGCTTGCCCTCTCGGCGCTCGGGTTCGTCGGAGTGACCATCGTCGCGTACCGACAGCTCGTCCGGTCCGCGCCTCCGGTCGGTGCCGGGGCGCTCCCGGCCGACCTCCGGTTCGAACGCCTGTTGTACGCCGGGGTCGTGCTAGGGATCGCGTTCCTTGCGCTCACGCTGCCGCTGCTGTGACGGGGCGCCGAGCGCGGGGCGGCCTCCGCGGGTCGGCTGTGCGAATCGGTTACACGACACCGGGGGACTAAGATGATCGATGCGGATCATTACGATATGGGCATCTTCGAGACGGTAACCGACGCGCTGGCGGGGTCGACGGGGACGGCACCCGGGGCCGCCGGCGACGACGGCTCCGAGGGGGCGTACTGGTGCGACGACTGCGGCGTCCGCGTCCGCGACGTCGACGTCGACGACGAGGGGCTCGACCGCGACGCGGAGGGGACGCCGACGTGTCCCGACTGCGGCGACCCGATGCGGTTCGCCCGCGCGACCGGGGGCGACTGCGCCTGCTGATCGCCGACCGCCGGTCGCGTCGAGGGGTTACGGCTCCCGGAGCGCGACCTCGGCGCCCTGCTCGCTCGGGAACGGGGCTGGGCCGACGTCGACCGGGTCGTCACCGATCCCCGGGTCGCCGAGCTCCGCGAGTTCGTCGTCGGTCAGAAGCGCGTCATCGAGCCGGTCGACGAGCGGTGCCTCGTCGACTCCCGTGCCGATGACGACGAACTCGGTCCGGCGGTCGCCGTGGTCGTCGTCCCACTCTAGCTTCGGGCGGTTCGAGCGGAGCATATCGCGCTCGACCGACGGCAGGCTCGCGATCCACGGGCCGAGCGCCTCGACGCGGACCGACCGACCCGCCTGCCCGACCTGCTGGCGCTGGTCGGTGCCTGCGACCCACAGCGTCCCCTTCGAGCGGACCACGTCGGCGGGGAGGTCTCGGAGGAGAGCGGCGAGTCGGTCCGGGTGGAACGGCCGCCGGCGGCGGTAGGTGAAGGAGGTGACGCCGTACACCTCGTCGGGGTGGCGGTGGTCGTGGGCGTGGTCGCCGTCGCGGCCGTGGTCGCCGTCGTGAGCGTGGTCGTCGTCCGTCCCGCTGTCGGCGTCGGCGTCGTCGACCTCGGCGAGCGCGCGCTTCCAGCCGGGGAGTTCGCCGAGTTCCCGCTCGTTGAACAGCTCGACGCCGAGGATCCGGTCCGGGTCGACCGCGGAGAACTCCGTGACGACCGTCTCCGCGTCGGGCTGGAGCGCGCCCACGAGGTCGACCGCCTCGTCGATTTCCGCGTCGGTACAGAGGTCCGCCTTGTTACACACCACGAGGTTCGATACCTCGACCTGCTCGACGAGGAGGTCCGAGAGCGGCCGGTCGGCGTCGTCCTCGTCGCCGGTCGCGGCCCCGGCGCCGGCGTCGGGATCGACGCGCCGCTCCGGCGTCTCGTCGCCCGCGAACGCGTCGAGGAACTGCCGCGTGTCGATCACGGTCACCAGCGCGTCGACCCGGTACCGGGCCGCCGCGCGCGACTCGGTCGTGAACAGCCGCGCGACCGGCGCGGGCTCCGAGATGCCCGAAGACTCGACGACC
The DNA here is from genome assembly GCF_002727095.1 of Halorubrum sp. C191. NCBI lineage: Archaea > Methanobacteriati > Methanobacteriota > Halobacteria > Halobacteriales > Haloferacaceae > Halorubrum > Halorubrum sp. C191. The sequence continues at coordinate 2,670 of NZ_NHNZ01000090.1, forward strand.
AGGGCGTCGAAAGAGCGCTCGTTCGCGAGCCGCACCACGGCGCTTTCGAGGTCGTCCTGAAGCTCACAGCAGATACAGCCGTTCGACAGCTCCGTGACGCCCTCGACATCGACCTCGGACTCCTCGGCGATCAGGTCCGCGTCGACGTTCACGTCCCCCATGTCGTTGACGAGGACCGCGATGTCGCGGTCGCCGGCGTTCCGGAGCAGGTGGTTCAGAAGCGTCGTCTTACCCGCGCCGAGTCCCCCCGAGAGCACGGTCACCGGGATGCGGTCGTCCATACGGGCGGATCGGACACGACGCTCTTGAACCCCCGGCCGACACACGGAAACTCGGGCGGCGGGGCGAAAACCGGGCGGCGCGCGGGGCCGGCCCGGGGGGTGAGACCGACGCGGACCGGTCCGAGCCGATACGTTGATACGCCGCGGTCGTCGTACTCGCGATATGGTTCTGTCCGCCTCCGCCGTGTCGCTCGTCAGCGTCTCGGTGACGGTGCTGATGGTCGCCGCGATGCTGTATCTCGTCTGGGGATCGCTCGACAGCGACATCCACACGCCGAGCCCCGGTAGCGAGGACCACCCGGAACTGGACGACGACGGCGACGACAACGACGAGGCGTCGGGCGAACTTCCGGACGGGAACGCCGCCTGACGCCGCGACCGCCGAGGCCGATCCGGCCGCGGTCCGCCCCTCGGCGGCCCGGACCGCGACAGGTTTTAACAGGGGAAGAGTGTCATGAGGAATGATGACAGTAGCAGACCGGATCGAGCGGTTCCGGGCGGTCCTCGAGGAGTGGGTCCGGGGCCTGTACCACGGGATGATCACGCACCCGGCCTACGAGAAGATCGAGAAGGAGGCCGAGGACGCCGAAGACGAATTCATGCTGGCGTGTTTCCCGGACGCGTTCGGGATCCCGTCGCCGGTGTCGTACTACACCGCCGAGCTGCTCCCGTACCTCGAAGACGAGTTCGAGGCGTGGGAGCGGCGACTGTGGGACCGCGAGACGCTGCTAGAGCGGAAGGGGCAGCAGTACCACTTCTGATGACCGGACGACACTCACGCCGCGACTGATGGAGCAGTTCGTCTTCTTCGGCGGCAAGGGCGGCGTCGGCAAGACCACGGTCTCGTGCGCGTACGCCCACCGCTGCGCGCGAGACGGTCTCCGGACGCTCGTCGTCTCGACCGACCCGGCCCACTCGGTGTCGGACGTGTTCGACCAGCGGTTCGGCGACGAGCCCGAGTCGGTCGCGGACGTCGACGGGCTCGACGCGATGGAGATCGACCCGGAAGACGAGATGCAGCGGCACCTAACGGAGATCCGCGAGGCGCTCTCGGAGCAGGTGTCGGCCGCGATGGTCTCGGAGATCAACCGCCAGCTGGAGATGTCCCACGGGACGCCGGGCGCGTACGAGTCGGCGCTGTTCGACGCGTTCGTCGACGTGATGCGCACGGAGAGCGAGCCGTACGACCGGGTCGTGTTCGACACCGCCCCGACGGGGTCGACGCTCCGGCTGCTCGGGCTCCCTGAGTTCCTCGGCGACTGGATCGACCGGCTGCTGTACAAGCGCGAGCAGTCGATCGACCTGTTCGAGAAGGCGGCGATCGGGGACATGGAGCCCCGGCGCCTGCTGGAGGGCGACCCCGTGATCGAGCGGCTCAACGAGCGCAAGGAGTTCTTCGAGTACGCCGGCGAGACGATGCGCACAGACGCCGCCTTCTTCCTCGTGTTGAACCCCGACCAGCTCTCGGTCAACGAGACGGAACGGGCCATCGAGGCGTTCACCGAGCGAGACCTGCGGGTCCGCGGGCTGGTGGCGAACAAGCTCACGCCGTCCCCCGACGAGGGAGAGCAGGGGCGCGGAGCGCGCTACCTCCGCGAGAAGGTCGAGACCGAGCGCGAGCGGCTCGCGCAGGTCCGCGAGGGGTTCGACCCGCCGCTCGTCGCCGAGATCGAGTCGCGCACGACGGAGGTCCGGGGGGACGTGCTCGCCGACGTGGCCGCGTCGCTCGACGTGGAGCCGTAGATCCGTCGGAGTCGAGCGCGCGGCCGCGAGCTGGGAGAGCGCGCGCGGCGATCCGACTCGATCGCGCGCGGCGGCTGCGGTCCGTCCGGGTGCGCGCGAGGTGGGTCGACGGGCGATCTGGGCAGATTTTACCTATTAGTCAGAGAAATTAACTTCGTTTCGACGGTGAGTAGCGTTACTCGATCCGGGGGAGTCGTCGATCGTCATGAACGAAGATAACGTTTAAGTTCGACATAGTGAATCGATACCACGAGGCAGGGACCTTATGACAAGTATAATTTGGATCGTCGTCGCCGTGCTCAGTACGTTCACCGTGGGATACGTGGGGTACTCGCGGTACCTCTCTCGTTTCGTCGATCTCGACGACGAGCGGGAGACGCCGGCACACAAGTACGAGGACGGCCAAGAGTACGTACCGGCGAAGAAGCCGGTTCTGTTGGGGCATCACTTCTCAAGTATCGCGGGCGGCGCGCCGATCGTCGGTCCGATCACCGCTGGAGCCATCTGGGGCTGGGTGCCGGCGCTGTTGTGGGTCGCCATCGGCAATCCGCTGATGGGAGCGGTCCACGACTTCATCTCGCTGTCCGGGTCGATGCGACACGAGGGGAAGTCGATCGGCTACATCATCGGCGAGTACGTCGGCGAACGCGGCAAGGACATGCTGCTGTGGTTCGCGTTCCTCACCATCATCCTCGTGGTGGCGGTGTTCGCCTTGGTCGTCGGGATCGTGTTGAACGCGTTCCCCTCGGCCGCGACGGCGAGCCTCGTGTACATCGCGCTGGCGTTCCTGTTCGGCGTCTACCTGTACCAGCTCGACGGCCCGTTCCTCCCGGGGACGGTGGTGTTCGTCGCGGGCGTGTTCGCGGGCGTCTGGCTCGGTATCCAGTACCCGATCGCGCTGTTCCCGGCGGTGGAGTCCGGGGCGTTCCCCCAGGGGACCATCGTCCTCTTCGAGTTCCTCGGTAACGGCGGGTGGCTGCCCGGAGCGGTGATGAGTGCGGACGCCATCCTCCAGCCGAACGTCGCCGCGTGGGTGCCGGTCATCCTCGTCTACGCGACACTGGCGAGCGCGCTCCCGGTGTGGGTGCTGCTTCAGCCCCGCGACTACCTGTCGTCGTTCCTCCTCTACTCGGGAGTCGGCGGCGCGCTGCTCGCGATTATCGTCGGAACGCTGCTCGGCACCTCGGCCCAGCCGCTGACCGTCGATCCCTCCATCGGCGCGTACATGGGCTTCTTCGGTAGCGAATTGGCCGTCGATACCCGGGGTATCACGCCGCTTTTCCCGCTGTTGTTCGTGACAATCGCCTGCGGAACCATCAGCGGGTTCCACTCGCTGGTGTCCTCCGGGACGACGGCAAAACAGCTGAACAAGGAGAGCGACGCTCGCCTCATCGGCTACGGCGGGATGCTCGGTGAGGGGCTGCTCGCGTCGGTCGCCATCTCGACGCTCGCGGTGGCCGGGGCGACCACGGCGGCCGCGGGCGGCGGCATCGGCGGCGCGCTGCCGAACTTCGCGACCGGCGGGGGGATCATCCTCACCAGCCTCGGGATCCCGCAGGGCGTCGGCGCGCCGTTCATGGCGCTCGTGTTGGTGAGCTTCCTGCTCACCTCGACCGACACCGCGGCGCGGCTCGGTCGGTACATGATGGAAGAGATCGTCGGAACGACCGGGAGCGGGACGACGACGGGCTTCTCCGCCGACCTCGGGAGCATCGCCAAGGGCCGGTACACGAATCCGGCCGTCCAGTCGCTCGTCGCGTACCTGCTCGTCATCTCCGGCGAGTGGGTGACGCTGTGGGCGCTGTTCGGTGGCGCGAACCAGCTTCTCGCGGCGCTGGCGCTGCTCGCCGGCACGGTCTGGCTCGCGAACTGGGACGAGTCCAAGCAGCTCGCCTCCACCGGCGTCCCGATGACGATCATGGTGACGATCACCGTTCTCGGGCTGTCGTGGGTGGCGCTGTGGGACAACCTCTATCAGAAGCTCATCCTCGGTAACGTGGCCGGACTCAGCGGCCAGATATCGGCGGTGGTCCAGATGGGGCTCGCGTTCGTCCTCATCTACCTGGCCCTGTCGCTGGTGCGGATCGGCTACGACAACATCACGACCGTGCGGAGCGACAGCGGAGCGGCCGCAGAACCGAGCGACGACTGACTGAGATCGGCCCGGTTCGGCGCGGTTTTTTCCGAACGACCGGCGACGGTCAGCGCCAGAAGCGCTTCGCGAACCGCGAGAAGAACCCTTCGTCCGGCGAGTCGACCCGTTCCCACAGCCGGAACGCGGCCGCGGTGTCAGCGTTCTCGCTGGCGACGAGTGCCTCGCGGTCGNNGCGGTCGCTGAACCCGGCGACGAAGTCGGCAACGTCGTCCGGGATACGGTCGGCGACGACGACGACGGTGACGTCCGTGCCGTAGTGCTCCTCGTGGCCCTCGACGCGCTCGTCGGCGACGTCGTGAGCGAACTCGACCAGTCGCTCTAGCTCCCCGACGCTCGGGATCGACACCCGGCGGACGTACACGTACTCCCGCATGTCGTGGTCCGCGTAGCTCAGCGCCGGGTGGAGGAACTGCTTCTGATTGCGTACCCGCATCTCGGCGGTCATCTCGAAGCGCTCGCCGTCGACGACGGCGTCGCGGTCGAGGTCGTAGCTGTACATCAGCCGGTCGGAGACGCGGTCGAGGTACTCGTCGTCGTACTCGGGGACGGCCTCGCGAATCTCCACCGGCAGCTCCTCGGGGGCGCGGCGGTCGTCGGCCCCCGCCGGGTCCGCGGCGTCGGCACCCCCCTCGCCGTCCGCCTCCGGCTCGGCACGCTCACTCATCGGCGGGCTCGTACGCGACCGCGTCGCCGTCGGCCGGGGGCGCACCGATCGCCAGCACGGTGACGGGAGCGTCGGCGTCGGCCGGGTTGTACGCCCGTTGGGGGCTCTCCGGGTCGACGACGAACAGGTCGTCCGCGGGCACCTCGTATGTCTCGTCGGGGGTCTCGATCGCGAGGGTGCCGTCGAGCACGTAGAACGCCTCCTGTTGGGTCTCGTGGTAGTGGTACGCCAGCGGGAGCTGCTCGCCGGGGGCGGCCCTGAATCGGTTGATCGCCGCGGCGTCGAGCCCTCCAGAATCGGACAGCTTTCGACACTCGCACGGCCGGTCCGGCTCCGGGTCGACCGAGTCGACGTCGACGACACGATATCCCATGGGAACGCATTCCACGGAGCGAGTGAAAAGGGCGTCGGGAGCGGAGCGGGCGCGAGCGCCCCCGAGGCGTCGTTTTCCCGAGGCGGAGTTTTAACCGGGAGGACCACGTCGTGTGATGTGAGAGACCATGACAGACGAAGGAGACGAGGCGGACGGCGCGGTCGAGGCGGAGGCCTGCGGCCGCTGCTCGATGTCGACGGTCGTGGGGGCGGTGGCGAAAGACCAGTCCCCCGAGGAGCGCGCCGAGCGCGACCCGTTCCGCGGCGAGCGTATCGAAGTCGACGAGTCCGCCGTCCGGCGCGCGTCGCCGGCCGGCTACCTCGGCGAAGTTAAAGAGCGGCTCGACGCGGTCGCGCGCCGGATCGCGTACGGCAGGTGAGCGTCGTAGCGGCCCCGGCCGAGGAGGCGCGCGCCGTAGCGGTTCCGGCCGGCGAACTGAGCGGCCGAGTCCCGTCAGTTCGGAGAGACTTATACCCCTCCGTTCCGTAATGAGGGCAACCGATGGAAGAGAGCATCTCCGGCTTCAAGGTGCGCGGGGACTGGGGCGACGTCGTCGAACACGGCGAGCGGATCGCCTTGGCGCTCCGGGAGGTGGGCGTCAACAGCGACGCCTACTACGAGTTCGACGAGTGGCGTCCCAAGACCCACGAGCGCATCGACGAGGATGTCTCGGAGAAGACCGCGGCGCAGGCGTCCGTCGACGAGGGAGAGGGCGAGCGCGCGGGAAAATCGCCGGGCGACGACCTCCAGACGGCCGGCGAGAAGCTCACCGAGTCCTACGAGAAGGTCGAGGAGAACGACACCGAGAGCGCCCGCGAAAGCTGGGGCGAGTCGATCGGACACGTCGCCCGGGCGGCCGACTCGGCCGGTCGGAAGGCGATCCGGAAGGTGGAGGACGCCGTCTACCGGAACGTGATGACTCAAGTGGCGCCGTACTACTTCGACAACGATCTCGTCAGCGCCAACATCCAGGAGGTCGCCCGAGCCGAGGACGGCGAGACGTTCGTCTTCGAGGTGAACGTCAACGACGACGAGCTGAAATCGGAGGTGTCGGCGGTCCTCGACGAGTACGAGTCCGAAATCGACCGCTGGCACGTCGAGACCGAGAAGCGGACCGACGAGGTCGCGGCCGCCGAGGGCGTCGAGCCGCCCGCCGAGGAGGGCGGGCCGGACTCGACGACGACGTGAGGCGGAGCGTGTCGGGCGGTCGCGAACGCGGAGCCACATCGGTCGTCTTTAACTCGCTCACCGCTGAATCGAGCTCATGAGCGAGGTACTCCGAGTCGAGGCGGGCGAGCTGTCCGTGGACGAACTCATCGACGCGCTCAACGACGGGCAGCGGATCCTCGTCGACGTCGAGGTCGCGGGCGCCAACCACGAGGTCGCCCTCCGATACGACGGGGAGACGTACCACTGCGACACGCCGACGAACCTCCACCGGCACGCCGACGAGTCAGGGATGCGCGGCTGTATCGACCAGATGGGGTACGCCGCCAAGGAGTGACCACCCCGAGTCGGAGAAACCGGCATTTAACCTCGCCGCGCACGAATCGGCCCGCATGAGCAACCCCGAAATCGAGGACCTCGTCGGCGACGGCTCTCCCTCCTTCGAACACGTCCTCTCTTGTGTCTTCGGCGTGCGCGACCACGAGAGCCGCGCGTACCTTGCGCTGCTAGAGTACCCGGGCAGCACCGTGTCGGAGCTCGCCGACGCGCTCGACCGGGACCGCTCGAACGTGAACCGTTCGCTGTCGACGCTCCGCGAGAAGGGGCTCGTCGAGCGCCGCCGCCGCCTGCTCGACTCCGGCGGCTACGTCTACCAGTACACCGCGACGCCCGTGCCGGAGGCCAAGCGCCGGCTCCACGACGCCCTCGACGAGTGGGTGGCCGACGTCCACGACGCCATCGACGGGTTCGAGCCGGACGAGAGCTGATCGCGTCGCTCGCGGCGACTACGTCTCGGACTCCGCCGAGTCCTCCGGCTCTTCTCCGGCGCTCAGCCCGTCGTCCTCAGGGCGGTCGAGCGCGCGCTCGGCGTCGTGGTGCTCGGAGTAGCCGTCGAACCAGCGGGCGATCCGCTCGATGCGGTCGACGACGTGCGCGGGCTCGCCGGACCGCGAGAGCTCGTGGCCCTCGCGGGGGTACCTGACGAATCGGGTGTCGACGCCGTTCTTCCGTAAGAGCCGGTGGTACAGCTCCGCCGTACAGATCGGCGTCCGGGTGTCGTCCTCGGAGTGAATCAGCAGGGTCGGGGTGTCGACCGCGTCGGCGTGGCCCGTCGGCGACTGCTCCCAGAGCCACTCCGGCTCCGCCGAGGGCACCGTGTCGAAGTCGCCCTCGACGAGCTTGTACGCCGCGTCGGTCGACCCGTAGAAGCCGGTGAGGTCGTAGACGCCACGCTGGGAGACGGCCGCGCGGAAGTAGTCCGTCTGCCCGACCGCCCACGCGGTCATGAACCCGCCGAAGGAGCCGCCGGTGACGAACGCGTTCGAGTCGTCGATCTGGGGGCGGTCGGCGACCGTCTCGACGCCCGCCATCACGTCGCGGAGCGTGATCGCGCCCCAGTCGCGCTCGATTGCTTGCGTGAACGCCTCGCCGTAGCCGGTCGAGCCGCGGGGGTTCGACCAGAAGACGGCGTAGCCGCGGGCCGCGAGCGTCTGGAACTCGTGCCACATCGTTCCGGCGGTCGACCACATCGCGTGCGGGCCGCCGTGGATCTCGACCGCGAGCGGGTACTGACCGTCCGCGTCGGCGGACTCGGCGTCACCGGCCTCGACCGGTGGGGTCAGCAACCACCCCTGGATCTCGACGCCGTCGGACTCGAAGCGAAGCTCCTCGGGCTCGCCGACCGCGCGCTCGTCGAGGTAGTCGGCGTTCAGGTCGGTCAGGCGGGTCGTCTCGTCGGCCGCAGCGTCGTAGGCGAACGCGTCGCCCGGGTGGTCCCACTCGCTGGCGGCGAACGCGACGGTGACCGACTCGGGACCCGCGTCGGCGTCGCCCCCGACGGTCGCGCCCGAGACGGTCCCCGGCCGGAGCAGGCGCTCGGGCGTCTCGCTCCCGTCTGCGGGGACCCGCCACAGCGCCGTCTGCCCCTCGTCAGGCGTCGCGAAGTACAGCGTCTCGTCGGCCGGCCCCCACTGCGGGGTCGTCCCGCGGCCGAGGCCCCGGTCGACACCGCCGGTGAGGTCGGTGACCGAGCCCGACTCGACGTCGAGGACGCGGAGGTCCGTCGGCTGCATCGACACCTGCTTCGGCTCCGCATGCGTGAACGCGACGCGGCCGTCCGCGGTCGCCGCGAGGTCGGCGCCCCACCCGGTCGTGGTGTGGGCGCGCTCGGCCTCGCCCGCGTCGAGGTCGTGGGCGTGGATCGCGATCTCGACGGAGTCGTCGGGGTCGTCGCCGACCGCCTCGGTGTAGTACAGCGTGTCGGCGTCGCCCCACGACGGCGCGGCGAAGTCGGCCTCCCGGTCCGTGACTCGGTCGACCGCGCCGGACTCGGCCGGGTCGGGGTCGGTGACGCCGCCGACCGTCGCGTCGGCGTCGACGACGTACACGCCGGGGCGTCGGCCGTCGAAGTGACGCTCGGCGGCGCGGTAGACGGTCCGGTCGATGACGCGCGGGTCGGGATGGTCCTCGGGCTCGTAGTCGTCCGGCACCGCGAGGTCGCGGTCGGCCTCGCGGTCGTCGGCGGTCACGGACTGGACAAAGGCGATCCGCTCGCCGTCGGGCGACCACGCGATCGACGAGACGCCGCCGACCACGTCGGTGACGCGACGGGCCTCGCCGCCGTCGAGCGGGAGGACCCACAGCTGCTGGCGGTCGTCGGCCGCGCCGCGGGTGGAGGTGAACGCGATGCGGTCGCCCGAGGGACTCCAGCGCGGCTCGGCGTCGGCGCCCTCGGCGAGGGTGAGGCGGCGCGGCTCGCCCTCGCCCGCTGCGTCGACGAGGTACACCGTCGCCTCGTAGCTGTCGTCGTCGTTCGGCTGTCGGCGCACGAAGGCGACACGGTCGTCGCCCGGCGAGATCCGGGGGTCGGACGGGACCGCGATGTCGTGGTAGTCGGCCGCGGTGATCGGCTCCATGGGTGTGGGTCGGACGGGGGAGGCAAAAGGCGTCGGGAGGCGGAAAGGCGAGGATCGGCAAGCGAAAGGCCGCGTGTCGGGGGGCGGAAAGGCGAACGTTAGGAGACGGAAAGCCGGGCGGCAGCGCGAGCGACGCCGACGCCGAGCCCGCGCCGTGGGCAGCGCCCAGTCGTCCGTCGCTCAGTCGCCGCCGTTGTCGAACGCGAGCGAGACGCCGTCGGCGTCGACGGTCGCGCCCGCGGCGCAGACCGGGTGTTCGAGGTCGGCGCCGAGCAGTTCGGTCGCGACGGGCTCGGCGTCGGTCGCGGTCAGGTCGTACGGCTCGGGAGAGTCCGTCTCGTAGGTCGCGACGACGGTCGGCTCCTCGACGGCCTCGACGAGGAGCGCGTCGCGGCGGACGGTTCCGATCGTCGCCGACTCAGCGCCGACCACGCCGGCGACGCGAGGCGTGTCGTAGTCGTCCTTCTCGTAGTCAAGCGCGAGCAGCGCGGAGGCGAGCGCGTCGCGCGCGGGGTACCCGCGCTCCAGTTTCTCCGCGATCGGGTCGACGTGCGAGCCGTTGCCGAGGACCGCCAGCGGCTCCTCGGTCGGGGTCTCGACCGCGCGAGCGCAGTTGTACGAGACGTAGGGGTTGTCGGTCTCCGGCGCGTCCGCGGTCGGGCCGACGGTGAGTGTCCCGCCGCGGTCGCGGACGCGGCGGTTCGGGAACGAGCGCGAAGAGACGCGGTAGCCGCCGATGCCGGGCGCGACGACGACGAATCGTCCGACGTACATACATTTTCGTGTGTATCGAGTCGCATAAAGCGCATCGATATGCGCACGAACGCGATCCGTGGGCGAGATGCCCTCTTCATGATCTGCCGCCGGCGACGGCGGGGCGGTGACGGCGGGGCGGCGACGACAACAGTGGGGACGGGACGGCGACGACAACAGTGGGGACAGGACAGCGAGACAACAGTGGGGACAGGACAGCGAGACAACAGTGGGGACAGGACAGCGAGACAACAGTGGGGGCGGGCAGCGACGCCCGCCGGCGCCCGCCGATGCTCGTCAACCGATCGCACGGCGACCGCAACGCGCAACGCTTACAAACACGTACTGGCTATCTGTAGGTGCGCAGTCCATTGGGGTAGTGGCCAATCCTGTTGCCTTCTGGGGGCAACGACCCTGGTTCGAATCCAGGATGGACTACTTCTCTCGGTCTCGTTTCGAGTGGAACGGAGTGGCGTCCACGTCTCGTGGTTTCCAGTTGAAACGAAGGGGTACCGATGAGCGGGCGGCCGTCACTTCTCGACGTCCAGCAGGGCGACCCGCTCGCGGACGACATCGGCGAGACCGCCGGTAGTCGCGGTGAGTTCGCGATCAGTGACTCCGTAGAACTCGCGCACCCGTTCCTCGTCGAAGTCGACCGGAAGCCCGGAGTCGTCGGGGTCGGTGCGCGAGTCGGCGGTGAGTTCGCGAACGGACTCGGTCGCCTGGTCGAGGTCCGCGGACGGGCGGTCGGCGCCGGACACGTCACCGAAGTCCGCGACAAGGACGACCGCGGCGCGCTCGCCCTCCGAGACGCCGAGTTCGAGCGCGCGGTCGATCTGCCTGCGCCCGGCCGCGTACAGCAGGACCTCGACGCCCGGGTCGCGCGCGACGGCCTCGCCGCGAGCGATCGCCCGCGCCGCCAGTCGCGCCGCCTCGCGGAGGTGCGTCGCGGAGATGACGAGGTCGGCGTCGAACGCCTGGACGACCGCGCCGGTATCGGCCGCAATCGCGTCGAGGTCCGCGAGAAACGCGTCGAGGTCGTCGATCGCGAAGGTGCCGGCGACGATGCTGACCCCGGGGTCGGGCGCTGGCATCCCGTCGCCGCCGGCCGCGGAGTCGGTCATCCAAAATCACCCAGGCTGGCCTGTCCGTCGCCGTCGCCGTCGGCGTCCGCGCCCGCGGTCGCCGCCGCGGAGGCCGAGCTGTCGGGGTCGACGCCGTCGAGCGAGGGGTCCTCGCGGCCGGCGTTCTCCAGGATGCGCTCGGCGGTTCGCTCGCGGCCCCGCAGCGCGCCGAGGACGACCGCCTTGTCCGCCTCGCGGAGGTCGGCGCGGCTCTCGATGCCTGCCTCGTAGAGGCGGCGGGCGCGCTTCCGACCGACGTTGCGGACGCCCGCGAGGTCGAGGAGTTCCTCCCGGACCCCGTACTCCAGCCGCTTGCGGGCCTCGCGCACCTGGACGACGGTGTCGCCGTCGATCCCCTCCACGTCGCGCGCGAGCGTCTCGGCCGCCCGGAGGAGCCACTCGGCGGTGTCGACCTTCCCGCGGATGTCGCCGGGGCCGACGCCGTACCGCTCCGCGATCCGGTCCTCGTCCACCTCGTTAGCCCAGTCTTCGAGCAGGCGCCCCGTCTTCAGCGCGGCGAGCCAGTCCTCGAAGCGCACGTCCTCGTACTCGGAGGGGGTGTCGCCGAGCAGCTCCGCCTCGCGCTCGTAGCAGACCTCGGTGTACTCCTCGCGGTCGCCCGACTTGAGGTACAGCTCGTAGGTGTCGGGCGTCCGGCTGACGAGGTGGTAGAGTCCGAGCGGCGTGACCGCCGGGGCGGCGTCGCCGGCCGACGCCGGCCCCTCTGAGGCGGGGTCGTCCGGTTCGTCCTCGCCGGCGCGAGTGTACGTGGTGAACCCGGGGTCGTCGGCGTCGGCGGTCAGGTCGTCGGCCGCGACGAACTCGCCGTCCGCGTCCGCGGATCCGACAGGCCCGGACCCGTCGTCCGCGACGGTCCGAAGCCCGTCGAGTATCTCGGCCGCGCTCATCGGGTCGAGGTAGAGCCGCGAGACGGTGTGACCGATCCCGGTCGCGGCGAGGCCCTCGCTCCCGCCGTCGCGGTCGCGCTCGACGAAGCCGTTGACTTCGAGGTAGTCGAGGACGGTGTCGGTGACCGCCGCGAGCCGCCCCTCGTCGTCGGTCTGCGTGGCGTAGAGCGTGTTGTCGAGGAACGAGAGGAGCCCGTCGCGGGTGGCGGCGAAGCCGGACGCGACCGTCGCGAGGACGTGGGTGCGGAGGGCGGGCTCGGCGGCGAGCTTCGAGCGGACGGGTTCGGCCTCGGCCCAGACGTACCGCTCGAACAACTCCTCGCGGGTGTCGGCGTTGTTCGCGAGCAGCACCGCCTCGCCGTAGGGGTCGAGGCCGGGGCGGCCCGCGCGGCCGCACATCTGGTGGACCTCGAGCACGTCGAGCGGTTTCATCCCGCCGAACTCGCCGTCGTAACGCCGCCAGTCGCGGACTATCACGCGGCGCGCGGGCGTGTTGACGCCGGCCGCGAGCGTCGGCGTCGCGGAGACGCACTTGATGAGGCGGTCGCGGAAGGCGTCCTCGACGAGGCTGCGGTGCTCGCTCGCGAGGCCGGCGTGGTGGAACGCCGACCCCTCCTCGACCGCGTCGGCGAGGTCCTCGGAGGTGTCGGTGTCGGAGACGCCGCGGATCTCCTCGGCCAGCTCGCGGAGGCGGTCGCGCTCGTCGCCAGTGAGCCGCGGCCCCGTCACGCCGGTGAGCTTGCGGGCCGACGACTCGGCGTTGCGCCGCGAATTGACGAAGACGAGCGAGGAGCCGCCCTGGCCGTCCTCCTCGGTGTCCAGGGCGTCGGCGACGAGCTTCGCGGTCTGGTCCTCGCCGCGCTCGACTGGGACCTCGCGCTGGCTCCCGTCGTCGAAGTTGATCGCGTTGCCGAAGTGGACGCCGGTGTGGAGCTCGATCGGTCGCCAGTCGGACTCGACGAGTTCGGCGTCGAGCCAGTCCGCGATGACGTCGGCGTTGCCGACGGTCGCCGAGAGCGCGACCGTCTGGAGGCCGGGGTTCACCTTGCGGAGCTTCGCGAGGGTCACTTCGAGGGTGGGGCCGCGGTGGGAGTCGTCGACGAGGTGGACCTCGTCGCTGACGACGCAGGTGAGATCGTCGATCCACGGGGCGCCGTTGCGGATGAGCGAGTCGACCTTCTCCGAGGTGGCGACGATGATGTCCCGGCTCGCGAGCCACTCGCCGTCGGAGTCGTAGTTGCCGGTGGAGACGCCGACCGTCACATCGAACTCTTCCCAGCGCTCGAACTCGGCCTTCTTCTCGCTGGCGAGCGCGCGCAGCGGGACGATGTACAGCGCCTTGCCGCCGCGCTCGACGGAGGAGAGCATCGCCAGCTCGGCGATCAGCGTCTTGCCGGACGCGGTCGGGACCGCCGCGACGAGGCTCTCGCCGTCGGTGACGCCCGCCTCGACCGCCGCTTCCTGCGGCGGATACAGCTCCGCGACGCCCTCCGCTTCGAGCGCCTCGCCGACGCCCGCGGGGAGCCCGGAGAGCGAACTCGGTTCCATTACCGGAGTCTGGGCCTCGCCTCGATTTAAACCGTCGGAACGGGCCGAACATAGCGGAAGAACGCGCGGCGGCGCGTGTCGGTGAGCGGCCGGAGCGAAGCGAAGGCCGCGAGCTGCGCGCGCGAGTCGCTGGCGGCCGGGGGCAGACCAAGGGCGCCGTCTCGCGACCTACCCCCCGTGCGATCCCGACCCTACAGCGTCCCGGCGGCTGACGACCACGTACAGTCCTCGAAAGCCGACGGCGACGCCCGCGCCGAGCGACCCGAGCGCGGTCGCAACGGCGAGCGCGGGAACGAAGAAGGCCGGATCGAGGACGTAGTCGGGCGAATCGGCGATAAACGCGATCGCGGTTGCGTGTCCCAAGACGGCCGCGGCGTCACCGAGCCACGCGAGTGCGATCCCGCCCCGGTACCAGTAGACGAGCGCCGCGATCGGAGCCCCGAACACGGCGTACCCGAACGGCTGGTAGGTCGGATAGGAGGCATATAACCAGAACGTGGACGGGACCGAGAGAACGGCGGCGACAGCGATGACGACAACCGCTCTGTGCCGCTCCCCCGACGAGCCGAAGAAGCGTTCCGACGCTGAACGCTCGCTCGGGGGACTCAATCGACGGAGGGCAGAACCGACGACGACGGCGAAGGCGCCGACCGCGAGGCCGAGCCGGAGGTGAGTCGGAAGCGTGACGCCGAGGACCTCCATCTCCAGTACGTCCGGCAAGGGGCTGAACGCCGCACGCGCGAGAGCCGACGCGACCGGGATGGCGGGCCCCGCTGCGAGCGTGTAGATGGCGGCGCCACCGTGATACTGAACGAGGATAGCGATCGCCGCGGCGGGCAGGTAGAGGACGGCGGTGGCACGCGAGTGACCGATGTCGCTGATCTCCGGGGCGACCGCGCGGATGGCACCGAGTTGGGTGGTCACCTCCGTACTCGCACCGTACGCCGCGTTCGACCGCCAGTAGGCGGCGTAGAGGACGAACGCAAAGACGAACACGAGACCGACGGTGCCGGCGATACGGAAGCGACCGTCGGGACGGCCGAGGAGGGCACGGCGGACGTCCATTGAGGGAGACGACTGTGGGACTCGGTAAAACGGTTGGGAGATCAACTGTTCGTCTCGCACCGGCCGCCACGGGAGGTCGAATCCCGACGGACCGACTCAGGGAGCCACACCGACCGTCAGCAGCGTCCCCCACGTCCGGTAGCGGTCCACCATCGCCTCGCGCGTCTCGTACCCCTCGGTCGGGAACTCGGAGGCGTCGGGAATCTCGGTCTCGCGGTCCGGGATCGCGTCCTGCTCGGCGACGTACAGGCCGGCCTCGCGGAACGCTTCGCGGTACTCCTCGCGGCTCCACAGCGTCATCTCGACGGCGATGTTCTCCTGCCACGCGTGGGTCGTCTCGCTCTCCGCGAAGTAGTTCACCGCGCAGTAGAAGGTACCGCCCGGCTTCAGCACGCGGCGGACCTCTTCGAGGGTGTGGACCGGGTCGGCCGCGTAGTAGAACGCCTCCATCGAGAAGACGTGGTCGAAGGAGTCGTCGGCGAAGGGGAGTTCGTCGAAGTCGCCGACGAGGAAGCCGACCGCGTCGTCGTCGGTGTACTCGCGGGCGTTGCTGGCCATCTCAGGGGCGCCGTCGAGGCCGTAGCCGCGGTCGATCCCCCGCTCGCGGAGCGCGCGGAGCGCGTAGCCGGAGCCGGTCCCCAGATCGAGGACGGCGTCGCCCGCCTCGGCCGGCATGCGGGCCAACACGTGTTTCGCGGTGTGCCAGTGGCGGTCCTCCATCCCGCGGTCCTTCCCGCTCGCCGCCCACTCGTCGAACTCCTCGCGGACGCTCATACCGGCCGAACGGGGAGAGCGGTGAAAAACGGCGGTGTTTTACCGGCTCCGCTCCCGCCAGTGGGTATGAAGCGACCGCGAGCGCTCCGCCGACCGAACTTCCGGGTGGCCGACATCGCCCAGCAGTCGGTCGGCGGCTTCCTGCTCGCGGGGCCGTTCGTCGTCACCGCGGAGGTCTGGGAGCTCGCCGCGGGGATGAACTGGGTCCAAGCCGGTGTGACCGCCGCGCTCGTCGGACTGATCGGGTACGCCGCGCTGTACCGGGCCGACACCGGACGCGACGTCGACGAGGAGCCGGACTTCGTCGGGATCCCGACCCGCTTCGTCTCGCTGATGACGGTGGCGTTCGGGTCCGTGCTCCTGCTCGCGCTGATCTTCGACGCCCCGCAGACGTTCCTCGTCGAGGGTGGGATCGGCGACGGCGCGGTGGTGGCGACGACGGCGAAGGCCGTCGCCGTCGGCGCGATGTTCAGCGTCGTCGGCGCTGCGACCGCCGACAGCGTGTTCTGAGAGGGGCGTGGCGCGCTGTCGCGGTCACGGCGCCGCGGTCGCGCCGTGCCGCTCGCTCCGGCCTCACAGCACGACCGAGACGACCGCGAAGAGGATCAGCACGCCGGCGATGTCACAGAGGTTCGTCACCACGGGGATCGTCGTGTCGTCCGGGTTGAGCCCGACGCGGTAGGACACCTCGACGGCGGCGACGCTGGCGACGACGACGAGGACCGCGAGGCACAGCCCGGAGACCAACGAGATCAGCAGCACCCGGCCGAGCGCGAGCGACCCGCCGAGCGCGAGCCCGATCGCCCACGCGGCGACTCCCACGGCGCCGAAGACGGTCGCCGCGAGCCCGAACACCGCGCCCGTGTTCGCCCGGAGGGCCGGGTTCGACGGGCTGAGCTCGTAGGTCCCGAGGTACAGCTGGGTCGTGAGCCGCGAGCAGGTGATCGACGCGAGGTTGCCGGCCGTCCCGATCTGGACGGGAACGAGGACTAGCAGGGCCGGGTACCTGAGCAGTACCGCCTCGTACGTCTCCAGTACCGTCCCCGAGACGAGCTGAAGCACCGACAGCGCGGCGAGCAGGGGGATCATCGTCCGGACGATCCGTCGGACCGACCACTCGTCGACCGCGGTGGACTCGGGGTCGGTCACGACAGCGCCCCCACGGCGGCGACGCCGACCAAGAGGAAGAACACCCCGAACACGTCGCCGAGCGTGGTGACCACCGGTCCGATGACGTTGTCTGGGTCGAGCCCGCGGCGGTAGCCGAGGAAGATGACCGCGATGAGCACCGTGATCATCAGCACCGCCGAGAGGAAGCCGGCGACGACCATCACGCCGACCAGCTGGAAGAGGCTCCCGCCGTCACCGAACAAGACGAGCGTCGCGTAGGTGACGACCGCGATGAACACGGAGACGGTCATTCCGTTCAGGAAGGAGGCAACGACCGCGTTCGTGAGTCGCCGGTCGGGTTGAAACCGCGGTTCGATGATCCCCTGGTGGAGCCCGGTCGAGAGCCGGGCGCCGAGCGAGCCGTACACTCCCCCGCGGGTGGCGAGGAACGCCGGGAGCAACAGGAGGAGCCCGGGGACCTCCGCGATGTTCGCGCGCATGGCGTCGGAGGCGAGTATCGTCCCCGCGAACAGCCCGGCGATCAGGCTGACGGTTATCACCGGGACCGCCTGCCGGTAGATGTCGCGCGCGGAGTCGTGCCCGGGCATCGAACGCACCGACGACGGGCGGGGCAAAAAAACCGACCGACGCGTTTGAACGCAGGATCGAGACTTGTCACAACTCATCGGTCCGTGACGGCGATCTCCAGATGAAACGAAGGGGGCGAATGCGGTGGAGACGCAGAGTACGTACGAATCAATTACGAGGAACAGGATCGGGAGAACGAGCGACGAGATCAGTTTCAGGAGGCTACTCACTTGAAACGGATAGAGCCATAGATTTTGGTAGTCCTGCTACTCCCGACGGACTCTGTCTAGTTCCATTCGATTCAGTAATTCCATGTTTTCGTCACTGGATTCGATTTTCGAGTAGTTGAGGGCGTCAGTTTCGCCTGTCGGATGCTCTTTTCGGAGTTCCTCCAATCTCGAGTCGCTGTGCTGTTGGGCCTTCTATTGGTCAGTCGAGTCGGGTAGAGGAACGAAACGAGAATCGTTCCGACGAAACCGGCGGCGATCACAGAGACCAACCGCGAGGGGGCGTTTCCCCGGACGAAAATGAACGCGGGGGGAGAAGTAGCGACCCCGTCGAGAACGTGAGCGTAGTGCGAATCGAAAAGTATCCGGTGATGCTGAGGCCACCCAACCCGTCCGGATCCAGCGGGTCGACTTACAGATCAACGTTCTGGAGTTCACGGACGGCGAGTATCGTGGTGACGACGCCGGAGAATCCGCCGACGATGACAGCGTCGTATGTCCCAGAAGACGTATCGCTCATTCGCTCAACCACAGGTGTATTCTATTTGACTTAATTATTAGCCCGTCGACCGCACCGTTAAGTCGGTCGCGTGATTGCCGATCCCATGGACTACTCGCTCGCGATCGAGAACGGACCGGAAGCGATACCGGGTGGCACGGGACTCCTGCTCGTCCACCCGAGCATCGGCGAGACGGACCGGATCGACACCGATTTCCTGAAGACCGACACCGACGCGTTCCTCGTCGTCTCGACCCGGACGACCGCCCGCGAGGTCGAACAGAAGCTGGAGTACTACGACGTCGACGAGACGAAGGCGACGATCCTCGACACGCTCTCCGTCGAGCGCGGCTACTCGCGACGGACCGCCGACGACGTCTACTACGTCTCCGCGCCGGACGACCTCGACGGCGTCGTCGACCGCGTCGAGCGGTTCCTCACCGAGAACGAGGGGAAGCGGCGCGTCTCGGTCGACTCGCTCACCGAGATGGCCTACTACGCCGACGACGACGCGGTGTACGACGCCGCGAGCGAGATCCTTGACCTCCTCGACGAGCACGACGCGGTCGGTATCTTCCACCTTTCCGAAGAGGTCCACGAGGTCGCGACGCTCGACCGGTTCCGCGACCTGTTCGACGGCGTCATCGACCTCGACGGGGACGGGAACGTCGTCGTAGACGTCTGAGCGGCGGTCTGCCGCCGCGAGGAAGCGTCAGCTCTCGTCGAGGAGCGCCGCGAACGTCTTCTCTGTCCACGCCACGGCGTAGGCGGCCCCGCGGTCCCGGTAGGCGGTCGTGTCGAGGGCGGCGTACGGCGCCGGGAGGTCGAGGTCGTGTTTGACCGCCGAGCAGGCGTACTCCGTCGCGCTCGGGAACTCCGTGTCGCCGCGCGCGACCTCGCCGGAGAGCTCACCGAGCCGGCCGGAGAGCCGCTTGCCGGCGTCGACCCACGCGTCGTACAGCCGGGGGTGCTCCGACTCCCACGACGCGAACGTGTCGCGGGTGTGGAGGCCGACCCACGCGTCGAACAGCGCGTTCGCAACCTGGAACACGTCCGCCGGTCCGAATCCCGTCGTCGACGCGCCCGTCTCCGGGTCGGGGCGGCGGATCGCCGCGTCGAGGTCGCGGTAGCGCTCGCCGAAGAAGGGGAGGAACGTCTCGGGGAGCCCGGTCGAGTCTCCGCCGCTCACTGCGCCCGGAGCCGGGTCGCAGTCGATCTGGACTAGCCGCTCGGCGACGAGGAAGGCAAGGAAGTCTTCGGGCGTCCCCTCCGCACGTCGCTTGACGAGGACCGCGGGCGGATCGGTCTGTGCGGTCCGGACGACCGTCCCGTCGCCGGGGAGTCCGACGGTGAACGCCGGGCCAGCGTGCTTGCCGAGCAGGTCCGGGACCGCCTCGGGAAGCCACTCGGCGGGGTACGACGCGGGGTCGAGCGCGTCGACAAAGAGGCCGAGGTCCTCCGCGGCGGCCGGCGGGAGGGTCTCGAAGTCGGACTCGACGTCGAGGACCGGCGATCCCGGTGCGTAGTGATCGCGGACCGCTTCAATATCGTCGTCGAGCGCCCGGGGCGAGAACATCAGCCGAGGACGTACGAGAGGATGATGAGCACCGAGAGGACGGCCGAAACGCCGACCGTGCCAACCACGATCTGGGTCGATTTGGACATGCGAGACAATCCGTCCGCCCGTCGTTAAAATCATCCGGTCGACGCCAACCGTGCGGCGATTTTATGCCGTCGGCCGAGAGTACTGACGTATGCGAGTTCGTGACGCGGTCGAGGCCGACGCCGCGGCCGTCGGGTCGATGACGGGCCGACCCCGCGGCGTCGCTCGGAACATGATCCACGACCGGTCGGTTCGCGTCGCGGTGACAGACGACGCCGGGTCGGAATCGGGGGGAGCGCCCTCGCCGTCGGAGCCGAGCGGCGACGGTGACGGCGGTGACGACACCCCGGTCGACGCGGTCGCCGGATTCGTCGCGTTCGACGTGCGTGACGGGACGGTTCACGTGACGAACTTCGAGGGCACCGCGGCCGCGGTCGAGCGGCTGTTCGAGGAGCCGGTCGGCTTCGCGAAACGAGAGGGAATGTCGGTCGAAGTCATCGTCCCCGCCGACGGGGTCGGTCCGGAAGTGGTCGAGGCGTTCGGCTTCGAGGCGGCGGGATCCGGGCCGCGGATCGACGGCACGGCGACGACGAGGTACCGGTTCGATCCGGCGGAAAGCGGCTGAGGCGGACGCTTCGGGGTTTATCATCCGGTCAGGACCGCGGCCGCCCATCCGGTCAGGGTCGCGGTCGCCGATCCGATCAGGATCGCAGCCGCCCATCCGGTCAGGGTTGCGGTCGTCGATCCGGTCAGGGTCGCAGCCACCGATCCGGTCAGAGTCGCGGTCGTCGATCCCCGCGAGGCTTAGTCAAAGCGCTCTTGGACGATTTCGAGGGCCTCCTCTCGGTCGTCCCAGTCGACGAACACCGCGACGGAGGTGGCGCTCGTGATCAGGTCGATGATGTTGATTCCGGCGTCCGCGATGGGCGCGATGATGTCCTGAATGACCCCCGACTGGTTGGGGAGCTCGCCGCCCGTGACGCGGATCACGGCGATGGGGTCGGCGACGGTGACGGAGGAGAGCGCCTCGTCGGTGACGACCGCCTCGTGGAGCAGCGCCTCGGCGGTCTCGGCGATGTCGACATCGACGTAGAAGGTGACCGAGTCCATGCCGGACGCGACCGCGTCGATGTTGACCTCCTCGGCGCGCAGCGCGTTCGACAGCTCCGAGAGGATCCCCGGGCGGTTGCGGATGGCTCGCCCCGCGATGGTGAGACACGCGAGCGGCTCCTCGCGCATGTCGATCAGGCTCTCGAACTCGCCTTCGATCCGCGTGCCGCCGCGGAGCAGGTCACCGTGCTGGTAGTGGACGACCCGAACCGCGAGCCCCTCGTCCTTGTACGAGAGCGCAGACGGCGCGACGACCTCGGCGCCGCGGAAAGAGAGGTTGCGCAGCTCGTCGACGGTGATCTCGCCCACGTTGCGCGCGCCCTCGACGACGCGGGGGTCGCCGGTCATCACGCCCTCCACGTCGGTGACGATCACGACCTCGTCGGCGTCTATGTAGTTGCCGAGCATGACGGCGGTGGTGTCCGAGCCGCCACGCCCGAGCGTGGTGACGTTGCCCTCGTGGTCCTCGGCGAGGAACCCGGTGATGATCGGGACGACGCCGTCCATATCGGCCGCGATCTCCTCCGCCCGCCGCTTCGTCTCCGCCACGTCGACCTCGCCGAGTTCGTTGGTGACGACCGGCCAGTCCGGGTGGCCGGGTTCGAGGAAGACGGCGTCGACGTCGCGGACGGACAGCGCGGCCTTCAGCATGCGGACGCTGGTGCGTTCGCCCATCGAGACGATCTCCGCGCGGTCGGCGTCGTCCGTCTCGAAGGTGATGTCGTCGAGGAGGTCGTCGGTGGTCGACCCCATCGCGCTCGCGACGACCGCTATCTCGTGGCCGGCCGCGACCGCGCTCGCGACCGAGTCGGCCGCGCGCTCGATCCGGTCGCCGCTGCCGAGGCTCGTTCCCCCGAACTTCGCGACTACGCGCATGCGGCTACCCCGTCGCGGGTCCGAGAGGGTCGGTCTCCGGCGAGCGGTCGGCGGCGGGCGAGCGGGACGGCGGGTGCCGAGCCGACGCCGGAATTCCGGGTCGGTCGGCGGGAGCGATCGGTAAACATGCGACTCCGTAGCGGAGGAAGCCGGATAACAGTATCTTCTTCGACAAGGGTCGCCCGAATCGCCGAATCGTCCGGTTCAGTTGTTATACTACGAATAAAACGAGACGAACGATCACCGACGTCCGGAATCGCCGGGAATGTGGGGAGACGACGGTCAGAGAGCGCGGGGCGGGACGGGGA
>NZ_NHNZ01000192.1:0-29823 GCF_002727095.1 Halorubrum sp. C191
CAACGGTGAGGAGTCTGATAACGACTCCAGTTCCGACTCTGTCGAGGCCGACACCGGGCCTGGTTCGGATGACATCAACGAATCGTCGGATGGAGCGGACTCAACAGACCAGTGACCTCTTGTGGCAGGCGGCAATTACCTGATCTCCCCGGGATGGCCCCTGGTGCGCCGAAGCGGAACGCCATCGTGATCATCGGTTACACTCTTGGATTAACGCTGTTAGCTGCCTTGCTCATCCGCTTCGTGTGACCCAAAATGCCACACGAGTTGTCTTTT
Source organism: Halorubrum sp. C191 (assembly GCF_002727095.1). Classification (NCBI taxonomy): domain Archaea; kingdom Methanobacteriati; phylum Methanobacteriota; class Halobacteria; order Halobacteriales; family Haloferacaceae; genus Halorubrum; species Halorubrum sp. C191. The sequence continues at coordinate 277 of NZ_NHNZ01000192.1, forward strand.
AATATGCTCTTCCGGCTAAAGACGGAGAGATCCCAGGCGTTGAGATATTAGCTGAACGCTCTTCTGTAGGGGATTGTCGATACTGCTGAGCTACTGTTGAGTCGAAGAGGACAAGCACACCGCGTCAGCGGTGTTCGACACGGATGATTCTGCTAGATGCGTTTGGGTCGGAATCGGTCGCCGCGAGCTGTTACAACAGGTTCGCTGCCGTGACAGCGTTTCTTTCGTAGTTTCCATCGACCGGCTGTTTCAGGCGAGAATATATCTGAAAGTAGGATTTCAATAAGTCCTTAGGTGTCTATAAGTTCAGCATTCGTTATCTCAAACCGCGTTCCGCCGTCTGTCCCGTCCATAATACGAATCTGCCAATCGTGTGCAGTGGCGATCTGCTTGACGATGCTCAGTCCGAACCCCGTCCCACTCGTCGACTGCGAGTAGCCGGCCTCAAAGACAGCATCGCGTTCGTCGAGTGGAATTCCTGAACCATCGTCTTCAATATAGAACCCGCCGTCTAGTTCTCCGACCGTCACGGTCACGTCCGCCCCGCCGTGCTCAACCGCGTTTCGAAACAGATTCTCAAACACCTGCTTGAGACGACTGCTGTCTGCCAACACGGTCTGATCGGTCATAGTAAGTAAGCGCCCTTGCTCCGTCTCAACGTTCTCCCAGCACCTGTTGGCAATTGTGGTGAGATCGACCGGCTGAGCGTCAGTGACCTTTCTGCCGTCCCGAGCAAGTGCGAGGAGATCCCTGATCAGCGCCTCCATCCGCTCTAACGCCTGTTGGAGGCTGTCGAGATGGTCGCTGTCACACTCCTCGCTTACCAGTTCTAGCCGTCCGGTGGCGACGTTCAGCGGGTTCCGAAGGTCGTGTGACACAACACTGGTGAACTCTTCCAGTCGCTGTTGACGTGCTATCCGCTCGGTGATGTCCTGAATCGTGCCGCGCACACCAACGATGTCGCCGTCTTCGTACCGCGGCTCGCCGCGAGAACGGACCCATCGCACCTCGTCGTTCGCGGTGACGATGCGTAACTCCACGTCGTACGGTTCGCCGTCGGCTATCGCACGTTCCACGGCATCCCGAATCGTCGTCTGATCCTCGAAGTGGTAGAACTCGATTCCATCCTCAACCGTCGGCTCGAAGTCCGTGTCGACGCCGTGAATCCGGTAGATTTCCTCTGTCCATCGGAGCGACTCAGTTCGGAGGTCAAGCTCCCAACCACCGACGTCTGCGACGGTTTGTGTCTGCGCAAGGAATTGGTTGGCCTGTTTGAGTTCTTGCCTCTGTTGCGTGCGCGCTGTGACATCACGGTATAACCACATGTTCGCTTCACCCTCCGGCAGGATGTACGGGACGTAATCACGTTCAAGCACGCGGCTGTCCGTGAGGTGGAGTTCCTCATCTTGAACTGGCTCTCGCTGGTCGAGTCGCTCAGTAATTCCCTCGATAAACGCCTCTGAATCGATGAATTGGGACTTGAGTTCTTCAGCCGCCGCAGCGCAGTCGCGTCCGATGAGTTCCTCGCCGTCGACCGGAATGCCAAGCGTTTCGCCTAGGCGGTCGTTTGCGATGAGTACGTCACGTTCAGCATCCTCAACGAGTACACCCATCGGCAGCGTTTCGACGATTGTGCGAAGAACAGTATTTGTCCGCTCAAGCTCTTTTTCACGCTTTTTACGCTTAGTGATATCTCGCAAAATCCCAACAGATCCCCCGAAAGATTCCCCTTCGTAAGGCAAGACGCCCATATGGTCCTCACAGGAGATTGGTTTACCTTGGCTGGGCTGAACCTCGATTTCGAATTGTACGCTATCGGGCCCGTTCGATGAAAGAACCCGCCCGAGATTGGTTTGCGAACGGTTGATCTCCTCTGAAGATTTGATCAGTGCTGGTGACGCTCCGATAATCGTCTCCCGGTCGTACCCAACCATTTCGATGAACGCGTCGTTCACGTATTCGAACTGTCCTGTCTCATCGAGCACGTAGACCGGGTCGTTGAGAGTCTCGACGAGCGTTCGAAATTGGGTGAGTGCGATCTCCTGTTCCTGTTCCACAGAGCGATCCCGCACCGAACAAATTAGCTCACCGGTCTCGGCCCGTGTGACGGTGTGGTCCTCAAGAAAGGTCGTTCCGTCAGCCCGAAGCCCAGTCGTTTCGCCTCGCCAGTAGCCGTCCTCTGCGACCGTCGGCAAGATAACGTCCCGTGCGATCGTTGTGTCGCCATCGGGGTAGATCAGTTCCCAGTGTTCCCCCTCCATCTCGTCGGGGTCATATCCGTAGATATCCGCGTACGCCTGATTGACATAAATATATTCACCGGCCTCATTGAGGATGCTGACGCCTTCTTGTGCCGTTTCAATTGCTTTGCGCTGGCGCTTTCGGTCTTGTTCTGCACGATGTCGTTGGACGGCGTTTCGCAGTCGGTTCGCCAATACGGTGTACTGGTCGGTCCCACGTTTTTTCTGAAGATAGTCCGTTACGCCAGCGGAGATAGCTTCACCAGCAATCTCCTCAGAACCCTTGCCAGTAAACAGCACGAATGGCAGGTCAGGGGAGTTCTCTCGGACGGATTTGAGAAACTCGATACCGTTCTGTGTAGGCATATCGTAATCAGAGACGATACAGTCGAAGTCGCCACAAGAGAGATGTTCTAACCCCTCACTGGCGCTCGTCGCCGTCGTGACGGTGAAGCTATCATCCTCGCGTTTCAGAAACTCCGCAGTTAACTCAGCGAAGTCCGGCTCGTCGTCGACGTGAAGCACGTGGATATTCGTTTCGCTGTTCATGGATAGGTATTATAATGGGTAGTAATAATACTATGCCAGAATTTCTCAAGACAGAAAGCTGAATCCGTTACGCTCTTGTAGCGGATTGTTGATAGATTGTAGTCTTGCGATTTGCGGTGCGTGAATCAAATTAATAGTCCACGGTAGAGGTGTTTAGCAAGTCGATTAGTGTCCCGCTCAGCTAGCAATGACTGTTCCAACAATCTCCTACAGAAGGCCGATCGGTTTGGTGTCATTCAAATAGAAAATTGACAAAGGTTTATAGATTGTTTAGTCAATAAACAAGTGTTGACAGATTCGATCACTGCCGAGTTCGGCGCCATGGTCGACCTCAGTCGGTCGACGAGCGGTACGCCGAGTCGTGGGCGTATCGCGATGACGCCTACACAGATTCGCGTCCAGACCGGGGAAGTAGCGCGCCGGATCGACATTGACGAGGTTTTCGATATTGTACGGGATGTTTCGATGGCCGCCGCTGCCGACTCGACGGAGACTGTCACGCTGGCGTTCGACAGCGGAAACCGGCGCGAGACACTCGCCATGCGAGCCGACGCTGCGACGCTCGTGAAGTTCCAGCGTCTGCTTTTTAAACAACTGCTCGTCGACGTACAGGTGTCTGTCTCCCACCGACGCGCGGACGACCAAACTGACAACAGACGATCCTGTCGACTCGCCGTCTCAGCCACAGCGATACGACTCAAACCGACAGATGGCGGCGATCGGATCACCGTTGACCGGGACGACATCGCTCGGTTCAGCCTCTCGGGAGCCGATGCGCCGGTAGTCGTCTTGTACCTGAACGCGCCGGACCGGACCGAACGGATCAGCGTTCAGTTTCCGTCGTTTCGCCTACTAAACCTCTTTGGCCGGTACCTTCGCGCTGACCTGCTCGCGGTCGATGCGCTCGGGTCGGTGTCGGACGGGAGCGGTCCCATCGAGTTACTACTCGTCGACGATGACGAACAGAGCCTTGAGATGACCCGCGTCTTCTTGAGCGAACAGTCAGACCGACTCTCGATAACCGAAGCGACGAGCCCTCTGGCAGCGCTCGAACGTCTCTCTGAACTCTCTCACGTCGAGCAAATCGACTGTATCGTCAGCGACTACAAGATGCCGGGTATGAACGGTATCGAGTTTCTCAACGCTGTTCGAGACCGCCATCCGGCGCTGCCCTTTATTTTGTACACTGGACGGGGCAGCGAGGAGGTAGCCAAGCAGGCAATCCTCGACGACGTGACTGACTACGTTGAGAAGGACGTCGGCCCGAAACAGTACGAAACTCTCATCGAACGGATCAAGAAGGCTGTTCGGTGACCGGCGGTCCGATCGACTTGCTATTTTTTCTGGTGAGGAAGAAAGAGTTCCGGGTAGATCCATAGAGTAATCAACAATATCCTACAGAAGAGCGTATTTCGAATCTAGTGCTCGGAGGGTAAAGAGCTGTATTATATTATATTATATATTTGAAAACTAGAATGTCAACAGAGCCAGCAAGATGACTGTCACTCTGTATTGCCACCATCACCTACTACCTTGACCGAACTACCTGCCTGCGCTCCGGCATGTTCACCCGCTATATCGATAACCCGGTTAGGGTCCGCATCAATAGTGAACCCGCTGAGCCGGTCTTGAAGCTTCCCCGCTCGTTCTTTGAGATTGTCTGCATTCTGAGAGACCTCCGCAAGCGACGATGTTTGTTCTTCGGCTGCTGCGGAAACATTATCCGACTCGCTGTTCACCTCATTTGCCGCGTGAGCGACCTCCTCGACGATGCTTACGACCTCCTCCGTAGAGGCAGCTTGGCTGTCTGTTGCGTCACTAATCTCCTGAATACCATCATTCACGCCTTCGACAGTGGTCGTGATCTCATCGAGCGCAGCGAGAGCCGACTCAACCGTGTCTGCGCCCGAACGAACCTGTTCCTGCATTAACTCCATATCCCCAACGGCTTCACCAGAGGTAGACTGCACACGTTCAATCCGCTCGGTGACGTCATCAACCGCCTCCGCTGTCTCCTCTGCAAGCTCTTTCACTTCGTCTGCCACTACAGCGAACCCGGACCCGGCCTCACCGGCACGAGCCGCTTCTATCGAGGCATTCAGCGCAAGCAGGTTCGTCTGTTCAGCAATATCCTCGATCAACTCAACAACATCTCCGATTTCCTCAAGTTCGTCCGCGAGCGTGTTGACCTGCTCGACCGTCTGCTCAGACTGCGACTCGATATCCTCCATCTCATCAATCGCCTCTGTCGCGGCCGCTTGACCGCTATTGCTGAGTTCAACGGCATCCTGAGAAGCTGTGGCAACTTCATCCGCTGAGGACGCAACCTCTTCAACGGTTCCGGAAAGATTCTGCATCTCATCCGATGCCTCTCGGCTCTGCCCGTGCTGTGTATCCGCGTCTGCCGCAATCGCTTGGATAGAGTCCGCGACTTGCTCGCTCGCACGCTGCGTCTCTGCCGTCGATGCACTCACCTCTTCACTCGCGGACGCGACCTCATCTGCGAAGTTTTGAATCTGCGCGAACGTCAGCTCAAGATCCTCTACCATATCGTTGAAGGTGGTGGCGATCTCCACCATCGCCTCGTTATCTACGTCGGTGTCAAGCCGGCGGGTGAAGTCACCAGCCGCACACTCAACCATGACCGATTGGTAGTCGGCAGCGGCCTGCTCAAGTTCCGCATTAAGCTCCTGCATCTCTTCGCGCTGTTCGGCCGCCTCTACTTCCTTCTCTTTGGCACGATCTCTCGCTTGCTTCGCTTCTTCTAGTTTCTCTTGGACCTTCTCGCGGGCCTGTTGTCGCTGAATCGCGAGCGATTGCCAGAGGAACGTGATTGTCCCCGCAAGCATCAACACGCCAACAGCGTGTATCCCACCCCAAACGATCGGGTTAGCCATCGCTGCCTGATGGTTGTAGACCGTGAACCACTCGATAAGCCCGAAGACGCTGTGTTGGATAGCGACATACCCAATCGTGATCGCAAACGGTACCCAGTCTTCATACAGTGCAACAACCCCGACTCCCACAAAGTAGAGAAAATGTGCCTCGATGAATCCACCAGTAAAGTAGGCTAACACCGACGCCTGTGCCATGAACGCGACCGCGCCCGTAGCTGCCCGAACTCGACGAGAAAGTGCCGGGACTGCAGCTGTCACTGCCAATCCCAACACCATACCACTGCCGACCACGGAGTGTAACATCGGGATGACCGGCAGTTCAGCACCGGTGATCGACTCCGCGCCCACCATTCGACTCACACCGAAGACAAACGGAAGTAACGCGAGTGTAAACGCCAAGACACCAATATGTCGCCGTTTGAACGTCTCGTCAGGAATCTCTTTACCATTCGGCGTATTCTCGATATACGTTTTAAGCGGCGATTCTGTATCTCCCAATTGCATATACACTTGCTGTACGATACCATACTTAGTCTCTCGCCTCAAGTTCTCGTTTTTGAGAACGTCTTAAGTTGTTGAGTCAGATGACGGGGTCGGGGCCACTGGTTGATGTTGATCGAGGTTATTTATACTCCACTTCGGGGATTCCTCGCTTTTAGAGCGGGGAGGATATCAGTGAAAACCTCTAGGCGTATGTATGCAGTTGTATTGGCACCGTCGCACGCTTCGGCCAAGTCCAAATCCGGGGCTTTCGACCGCCCTCACCGCTGCTGAGCGGGATGATAGTCGTGTGATGTCAGTGTTCGTGCTGGATGACGCGATTTTGTCACAGGCCGACGGCCTGGGAGTTGCATTCATGCTCGGTTCCCTCCGTAAGCTTCGAGACTGGTATCAAGGCTATGGTAGTGATCTCGTGATACAACACGGAGACCCGACCGACATCGTGGGTCATATCGCGCGGACTATCGGAGTCGAACGGGTTGTGTGGAACCAAGATTACTCACGACTGGCTCGTCAGCGTGACCGTGCGGTTCAGCGTGTGCTCACTCGCACTGGAGTGACCTACACGTCCGTTCCAACCGGACAGGCAGCCAGGACGAGTTCATCTACAACGCTACCCCCGGACCCAGAGGCGTATCTGGCTAACCCACATACACTAGCTATTGAAACTAGAGAGGTGCCACGACTTTCAGACCTTCGTGAAGAGGAATACGACTCTGCGCCCCTCACCGCTGGTACTAAATCTGCTCGAAAGCAATTACGAGCTCTGTCAAACGGAACGACGTATCGTCGGTATGATGACGGTAGGTCGTTTTTATCTTAATATGAGATAGTGCTCGATCGGGTCCAAAGAGTGAGATTCACAAGACTAAGATCTCGTACTTCTAGCCGGCGCGAATGTTTCCTGTCCTAGTTTTTCTGCGATACTGGTTGCCCTGACTATCATTTACAATATTTTGTTGCGTAACTATTTATAAATCAGATATACAGTCTCAGATATGTTAGATAAGATTGCGATTGACCGGTTGGACCTTCGGCCGAAACTCATCATCGCATTCGTCTTAGTGGCGTTACTGGTGGGCGTCACCGGCGCGGTCGGATACCAAGCCGTTGGAGATGTCGATGAAGAGGCACACGTCATCTCTGAAGACGGCGACAAAATCGATGCCTCGCTAAACATGCTCGTAGCCATCGAAGAGCAACAAGTCGCCATACACGCCGCACTCCTCGGTGAAGAGGGAGAGCAGTCCAATTTCGAAGCAGCAGGTGGGAGATTCGACGAATACTCCGCCAAGTTACAACAACAAGAGCTGAGCGAAGCAGAACAAGCAGAATTTGAAGAATTACAGGAACAACACGAACAGTACTCCAGAACTGCTCAGGAACTGTTTACAGCCTTAGAAGCCGGTGATATGGAGCAAGCGCAGGCAAAGAGCGATGAGTTAGACGCGATCGTCGCAGATACCAAAGACTCGGCGCAGACGCTCGAGCAGGCAGCTATCGAAGACAAAGAGTCATCGGTTGTTGCAGCCGACAGCACGACACAAGCCGCACAGTTGGAAGTTCTCGGGCTGACCATCGGAGCGTTCATCGTAGCGATTATGATCGGCCTATTCGTCGCCGGTCGCATCACACCACCAATCAAGCAGCTATCGAACGGGCTCACCGCGATCAGTAACGGAGAACTCGATAAGGAGGTAGGTCAACACGTCGAGAATGATGAAATCGGGCGGATGGTAGAGGCATACACCAAGATGCAAGAAAACCTCGAAGGCGTGTTTTCCCAGATTGGAACCGCAAGTGAAGGGCTCAAACAGGGGGATCTCAACTGGGAATTTGAATCTCAATACCCCGGAACGTACGGTGAGACGATAACCAATCTTGAAACGGGTGCCGGCGAGCTCGCGGCAAGTTTCGAGCAAATTCAGAGCGTTAGTAGCGACCTTCAACAGGGTGTGCTCGATGACGACGTCAACACCAACCGCCCCGGCCAGTACGGTGCCGTGCTTGATGACCTCGCGGTGGGGACGACCCAGCTGACGAACAGTTTCGAGCAAATATCGACTGCGAGCGACCGGCTAGAGCAGGGTCAACTCGCGCAAGATATCGACACCGACTACCCAGGAGCGTACGGCGACGTGCTATCGAACCTAGAGAACGGGATTGACCGTCTTAGTGATAGCGTTGGTAGTGTCAAAGATATTGTCGAGAGCGTCGCCACTTCAAGTGATGTGGTTACACAAAACACCGAAGAAGTCAAGCAAGCAAGCGAGGAGGTTGCCGGGTCCGTCGAGGAGATCTCACATGGGGCAGACACGCAGAGTGAAAATCTACAAGAAGTCGCTAACGAGATGAACGACATGTCCGCTACGGTCGAAGAGATTGCGTCTTCGGCAGATCAAGTGGCTGCAACGGCTGGAGCAGCCGTTGAACAGGGGAATGAAGGGCGTGAGTACGCCTCGGAGGCGACTGAAGAGATCGAGTCGATAGAGCAACAAGCCGACGAGGCAGCCGCACAGGTCAAGGCTCTCGAAGAGGATATGGATGAGATTGGAGAGATTGTAGAGATGATCTCCGGGATCGCCGAGAAAACAAACATTCTGGCGCTGAACGCGTCGATCGAGGCAGCGCGTGCTGGAGAAGCTGGAGAGGGGTTCGGTGTTGTAGCCTCTGAAGTCAAATCGCTCGCAGAGGAAGCAGGAAAAGCGACGACTGCTGTAGAAGAGCGGATTGAGACTGCGCAAGAAAGTACAACGGAAACAGTTGCGGGAATGGAAGAGATGAGCGAGCGCGTTGAGCGCGGGTCGGAAACGATCGAGAGTGCAATTGAGATGTTTGATGAGATCGCGGACGCAGTACAGGAGGCTGAGAGCGGCATCCGAGAAATTAGTGACGCGACGGATGACCAGGCCGCCTCGACAGAGGAGGTCGTCTCGGTGGTAGATGAGGTGGCAAGTGTAAGTGAACAGACCGCCGCGGAGGCGAGCAACGTGTCGGCGGCGACCGAGGAGCAGACGTCGTCACTCGCGGAAACGACCGAAACGATTCAAGAACTCTCGGCGCTGGCTGATGATCTCAACGATCAGGTGACTGGGTTCGAAACACAACAAGAAACGACAGTTCAGGCAAACACACAGTCTCAGATGGCCGCGGATGGCGGCAATGTGTCGTCTGAGTCTCGCTGCGAGGAGGAAAGCAACTGAATTGACTCCTCTCCCCCACTGTTGGGAGATATTTTGAGTCGTAGAATTCCAATAGTAATGACACAAAAGAATTTTGCGACTGTAATAACCTATTTATAATAGATAGAATAAAATACGCATGGAGGTAGCACAGGCGGCGTATATCGCGGTGTTTGCTCTCGCGACGCTCATTTCGGGTTATGGGGCTTGGCGAGCAACCGATATCGCCGAGCGTGATACACGCCTTGGGCTTGTGTCAGTGTTCGTTCTGGCTGGTGGGTGGACAGCGACAACTGCGATACAATTCGCGATCAGTTGGGTTTCAGCAGCCGTATGGTTGCGAATCATCGGGTTAATTGTTGGACTTGCTAGTATTGGCGCGTGGCTATACTTTGCGTCAGCGTACGCAGGTCACGAATACCACCGGCGCCCCGCACTGCGGCGTCTTGCGGTTGGACTGTACCTCGTCGCTGTCGCTATCAAACTCACTAACCCCACGTATAATCTCTACTTCACTGCCTATGTCTCAACCGAACCGTTCGCGCACCTTGCGTTTAATCCCGGTGTTACCTATTGGTTGATCTCCGGGGCGGCATACCTGTCGGTCGGGGTTGCAACGGTCTGGCTGATCGAAGCCGTGACTACCTCTCGCATCAGAGACTGGCGGCTCGGGATCGTTGTAGTCCTCACAGCCGTCCCAGCAGTAGTGGACGTCGCTATCGGACTGGGGCGCGTCCCGGCGCAGTTTGTCGAGACGAGCTATGCTCCTCTTGGAATGGCCGTTTTCGCGTTGGGAAGCTTCGTGTTTTTGAATGAGACGTTTCGCCCGATTCCACGGTTCTGGCGAAAACAGGTGCTTACACATCTCAACGAAGCAACGGTCATCGTTGACGCCGATGGAGAAATCAGACACATAAGCCCCACCGCCGCTGAGACATTCGATGAGCTCCGCGGGGCCGGTGAAACGAGCTTCGCTGACACGGCACCAAAATTGTATGAGTGTACCGTTCGAGACGATCCGATCTTCGAGTGGGAAGCTGACGGTGAAACTCGGCATTACCGGGTGATCGAGACGGGGTTACCGAGCGAGCGAGTGGGCGCGCACCGAGTATACGTGTATACCGAAGTGACGGCATCCGAGCGGACACGCCGCGAACTCCATCGCAAATCCAGAGTGATGGATAAGGCCCCGATTGGAATCACGATATTCGATTTACATCAGGAAGACGATCCGCTCGTGTATGCAAACAATCGGTTTGATGAACTAGCGCAGAATGATCTGGAGGATCGGTCTGACCTCACAGCGCTGTTCTGTGATGGCAAAGATTCGGAAATGGCCGCAACGGTCCAGAGAGCCGTCGAAGAAGGTGAATCAGTAACCATCGAGCGCTGTGACAACCACGATGATCGACCGGAATTCTGGACAAAAGAAACGTTTGCTCCTATTACCGACACAGAGGGTACGATCAGTGAATTCGCCGGTTTCCACCGGGATGTCACAGAAGACAAAGAGAAACAGGAGCGGCTCCGACAATACAAATCGGCAGTCGAGGCGTCACCTACGTGGATCTTCTGTATTGACTCATCAGAGCGACTTATATTCGCTAACGAGAACTTTCGGCAGTTTTATGGACTTGATTCGGGCCGAGTTCGTGGGACGCAAATTGATTCGATTGTTGAAAAAAGTACTGCTGAGGAGATTGAACCCGCAATACAACAAGCGCTGGATGGAGAATCAGTTGTTTTTGAACTCGAAACTGAGGCCAATACGGGTGAAAGACGGCGCTTCGTTCGGGCTGTCCTTTCGCCATTGTGGGACGACGATGGAGCGGTTACCGGTGTAGTGGGGTCGGTTCATGATCTTAGCGAGGTTAGACAACGTGAGCAGCAACTTCAGGTTCTCGATCGAGTGCTCCGTCACAATATAAAGAACACGATGAACATTGTAAAAGGGAGTGCTGAGCTGATTGAACAGCAGACAACTGACCCCGAAGTTGTGAACACCGCTGAAACAGTCTCGGAGCACAGCCAGAAGTTGATTGATATGGCTGGGAAAATACGACAGGTCACAAAAGTTCTCTCGCAGTCGCGAACGGCTGAGTCAACCGATCTTGCACAGTCGGCCGAATACGCAGTATCAAACACTCAAGCAGAATTCCCTGAGGCAGACATTACGCTGGAAACGTCGAATGAGCCGGTCAGCGTTCCAAATGGAACGATCGAAACAGCGGTCGAGGAACTTATCGAAAACGCGGTTATCCATTCAGACCGTGACCAACCGTCAGTTTCGATTCGGGTCTGGTCAGATAATGACGCATCGTATCTCGAAGTGAGTGACAGCGGGCCGGGTATTCCGGATGAGGAGCGCGATATACGGACTGGTGAAGAAACGATTCAGCCTGTTCTTCATGGGTCTGGTCTTGGACTATGGCTCGTGAAAGCGATCGTTGAACAGGCTGGTGGAGTACTCCAATTTAACGATAATGAGCCACGGGGAACGACGGTGAGAATGGTGTTCCGATCTTCTAACGGTCTCAATCTTGTAGGTTAAGACAATATCTTAGAGGCCCTCTCGATACGTGTCCCTTGCTGTATCACCCTGTGCGGGGGTGTCTCTGAGAAATGATGTCAATCTTAGTAATCTCGAATCGTGTACCGTTGTCACTTCCTTCGGTAATACGAATGTCCCACCCATGTGCTTCAGTAACCTGCTTAACAATACTTAATCCAAATCCAGTACCTTCCGTACCCGGAGAGTATCCCGCCTCAAATACAGCCGTGCGATCTGTAGCCGGAATACCGGGGCCATCATCTTCAATATAGAAGCCATCTTCAACTTCCCCGACCCTCACAGAAACATCTGACCCACCATACATCACTGCGTTTGACAAAATATTCTCCAACAACTGACGAAGACGCGTCCGATCTGCGCTGATATATTGCTCTGTGTCGATGGATAATGTAGCGTTCTGTTGATCAACACTCGACCAACTTTCTTCAGTAAGTTGTGCTAACTCTACAGCCTCCAGATTGAGCGCTTCTGTTCCGATTCGTGCAAAAGTTAACATGTCGTCGATCAAGTGGTCCATTCGTTCATGAGCAGCGGCGACCTTTCGAAGAGGCTCACTATCTTCCTCCTCACGCACGGTTTCGAGGTATCCTTGAGCGATATTCAGTGGGTTGCGGAGGTCGTGGCTGACTACTGAGGCAAACCGATCTAGACGCTCAATTTGCTGTTTCAGTTCTTGCTCTTTTTCGATGCGATCAAGAGCTGTTTTTGAGTGACTCACAAGTAGCTCAGCTAACTCAATATCGTCTACAGTAAACGCAGACTCAGTCGTACTAACCGCCTGAAAAACACCGTGGTCGTCGATTGGAACACTTATGCCTGACCGATAGTCCGGCTTCGCGGGGTCCGTATTGTCATCCGGTTCTATTGTGTTAACAAGTTGCGACTCTCCGGTCTGATATGTTTTGCCTGCTAATCCTTGGTCAAGACGCATCTGACGACTTCCGTCTGCTGGAGCATCTTTTGATGTGCCGCGCGGAACGAGCCACTCGCCATCGCGAATCAAGATAGTACAAAGATTAAAATCCAGAATATCTGATGCGGCACTAACCGTTAAATCACAGACACTCTCAGTCGTATCCTGAGATTGAAGTCTGGTCGCAACGTCATGTAGAGCCTCAATCGTTTCGCTAGGCGAGTTGGTCATATCAAACAAATGGGAGCACAGCCGGTAAAATTACTTGTTAAAGGAGTAGAAGAAGTCACTTCCCAGCTGCCAACGGGAGCCTAATCGTAATCTCGGTCCCACCTTGCTCGCGGTCGTCAACACGAATCTTTCCGCCAGAGTGAGTGATGGTCCAATAGACGAGCCACAATCCGAGTCCGCTGCCGTGAGAGAGTGTCTCGATAGCTCCGCCCGATTCAAGAACGTTTCTGTCAAACTCCGGAATACCCGGACCATTGTCTCGCACGCGGAGGATACCCCACGAACTGTCAGCAGTAAGGTCAACAGATACACGTGGTTCGTCGCTGTCGTTGTGGACTACAGCATTAATCAGTAGCTCTTCGATAGCGGTATCAATCGAGTCAGACGCAGAGACAACAAGTTGAGCCGGGGCCGAAACATCGATACTTGCGTTAGACCAATTTTGACCCGTCTCTTCCGCAAGATTTCGAACTACCTGTCCGAGGTCTACCGGGGCCGGGTCGCGTGGATCACTGAGGCCGTCAGTGATCTTTCGTGACTTCTCGCTCGTCGTCAACAGGCCGTTAGCTCGCTCAACGATGATATCGGCAGCAGCCTTGAGGTCACCATCGAGTTCATTTTGAAGCTGCTTGCCTCGACCACGGATTACATTCACATCGTTGCGAATATTATGGCGCAAAATATTGTCGAAGACTTTCAACTGTCGCGTCCGCTTGTCGAGATTGGTGACATCCCGACAGATCGCAACTGTGCCTGTGAGTTCTCTATCCTCATAGTAGGGGTACCGGCTCGTGTAGAAGACCGCCTCCTTGTCAGTATGTGTGAACGTCGGCTCAACACTGTATTCGACTGGCTGTTCGGTCTCGATTACACGCTGTTTCTGCCGGGCAATCTCTGTGGCAGTGGCTGCGTCCATAAACTCGTATTCACCATCGCCGAGTAATTCATCCCTTGAGAGCCCGGCAAACGAGCACAGTGCGTCGTTAACCAGTCGAAACTCTCCCTCACAGCTCTGGAGCATAATTGGATCCTCAAGCCGCTCAACAATATCACGATATAAGGAGAGCCGTTGCTCAATCTCTTTGCGCTCGGTGATATCTCTTTGGACTGCGACGAAGGCTTTCGGCTCACCATCTTCGACAATTGGCGCGATAGTTTGATCTGCGACGTACTGGGAGCCGTCTCGTCGTTGGTTTGTAATTTCTTCATGCCACGTGTCGCCAGCGGTGATCGTCTCCCAAAGATCACTGTAGTAGTCGTCGGTCATCGCTCCAGAACTGATAAGCTCTGGTGACTCACCGACAGCTTCAGTCCGACTGTAACCCGTAATCGATTCGAACTCTGAGTTGACGTACTTGATCGTTCCTGTCGCGTCGGACATCCAGATGGCGTGACCAGAGGATTCAACCGCTTGTTTGAATAGTTCCAGCGTCTCCGTCCGTTTTTTGAGACGCAGTGATTGGGTTCGCAGCCTCGTAAGTGCTTCTACCCGCCATTCTAATTCAGCCTTTTTGATCGGCATCGAAACCACTTCATCAGCGGTTTCGAACACAACGCTGTCGGCAATCTCACCACGATCGGTTTCAATAACGGAGAGGTCTGCTCCCGGAATGAGCAGAAGGCATGGCAAGAGAGCGGGCTCAGCCTCGCGTTTCCGAGCTCGGAGCGTCTCAGCATGCGTCTGTAACATCTCCCCATCAACGATACAACAATCGAATGTCGCTGTTTCGACTGGCTGGTCAGGATCGACAAGCGTGTAGCTATCGTGGGATTCAATCCACTCAACAATCAGCCGCCGATCTCCTTTATCAGAGAGTAAAGGGAACAAGGCCGCTTGGTCAGTAACATCATCAGAGGAGTCATTTACAGAAAGTGTATCGTTCATCGATCACCCCCCTCGCTACTGTTTGTAGCCTCAGTCGTCAGTAACTCAACAACAAAGGCTACGCCAGGTTGATCCGTCTCAGTTGCTTCTCTGGGCAATTCATCCTCACTGCAATCCGCGATCCAGACTTTCCCATCGTAACTCTCAACAAGATTATCAACGAGGAACAAACCCATTCCGGTCCCCCCGCTCTCTAGTCCCTTCTGACCTTCTTGAAACAGATCTTTTCGGACGTCGGCTGGAATTCCTGGTCCGTTGTCAGCCACTCTGACACGGACGGTGTCATCCAACTCTTCAACGGTGATGACTACCTTCGGATCTGGTCTTTGATTGTGTTGGACCGCATTGTTGACAAGGTTCCGAAACACTGACGAGAGCAACTTATTCGCCAGTACCCGCGTTTCTTGATCGGGTGGGTCTGGCATCGTAATTTCTGCGTCGGAAAACGTCTCCCGACGCTTTTCGAGTTCTTCAGTGAGGAGTTGTCGAAGTGAGATCGGCTTGAGATCTGGCGTTTCATCACCGTGAATGAGTGCTGATAGGTCACGGGCAACGTTTGTGAGTTCGATAACATGATTTCCTGCCCGGAGGACCCGGTCAAGTTTCTCTCTACCGTCCGAAGAGAGCTCATTTTCAAGCATTTCTCCCCACGAAACAATGACGTTCATATCATTTCGGATATCATGACGGAGAACTCTGTTCAACACGTCGAGTTGCTCACGTTGCTCACGAAGACGTTCTTGGAGATCTCGGAGATCAGTAATTTCGTGATTAACGGCGATGAACTGTGTGATATCACCATTTGGGTTTTCAACCGGAGCAATTGTTTGTTGGACAATATACCTCTCGCCGTCTTTGCGTCTGTTGACAACTGTGCCATGCCACGTCTCACCGGCGGTGATAGTCTCCCACAGCTCTTCATAGAACGCCTCATCATGTTCACCAGATTTGAGCATCCGCGGGGTATTTCCGACGACTTCCTCACTTGTATACCCTGCTTGTGACTCAAAACCTCTATTGACGTACTCAATTGTCCCGTTGACGTCGGTGATCAATACTCCGTGACCGGCGTGTTGGTCGCGGATTTGGCGGAGTTGCTCACGTCGGTTGAACGCGACAGTCGACTGGTCTCGCAGGCGGAGAGCCATCTCTAGTTGTTCGCCAAGTCTGTGTTCTGCGAGTGGCATATCGATCAGCCCATCGATAGCATCCCACAACTCTGGGTGTGTCTCACGGAGACGATTACAGACCTGGCGGTGCTTTGCCTCGGGGACCAACAACAGGTACGGCAGCACAACCTGCTCATGTTGCTTTCGTGTGAGCAGTTCCGAGCGGTGCTCATTGAAGGCTGTCCTGTCGACGAGACAGCAGTCGAACGCCGCCTCAGCGATATCTACGCCCTCAACAATCGTATATTGATCATGTGTGGTTAGCCACTCTGTGAGGACGCGTCGGTTCCCTGGGTTACTAACCAGCAGCAGGACACGCTTCGCTTCGTCGGCTGTCTCTTGGTAGGACGGCTGTTCGTTCGTGGACATGAGATTTGATCGTGGGCTTGTATTGAGTGCGTGTGTCACGCGAAGGCTACGCTTGGTCGGTATCAGCCACGTCGCGATCGGTACCGCCAGCATCCTCGTTCCAGTCGGGCGTCCCAGTGAGAATGCCCCGAAGTTGTGGGAGAGGCTCCCCAACGCGTATCCCGTCGGCCGTAATCGCAAGTTCGCGAAGGCTGCGTTCGAAATCGCTCGTTCGCATTTTCAGTGTCCCAATCACTTTCCGCATCTCACCGCGGTACTCGACGTGACGCAGGAACACAATATTATCGGCAAGATTGCTCGTCCGCTCTTCAGACGCTTGGAAGTCCCCGGTGATATTGTGGACTTCATTAACAAGGAGGGTAGTGACACCAGCAGCCCGCAGGAACCGGCCAATCCGCACCAAAGCACCCGTCGTGTCGGCAAGTCCACGGAGATTTTCTTGGAAGCCTTGTGACCCATCAATCATCACAACCTCAGTCCCGTCGGTAACGGCCTCCCGGAGGAGTTGCTCAAATTCACCAACCGTGTACTCATCGGGAGAGACTTCAACGATAGAGAGTTCACCGCTTTCCAGCGCAGCCTGAAGTGGAAGCCCAATTGCTTCTGCGCGATCACGAATGGTCCATTCTGCTTCTTCGAACTGGAATAACACGCTCTGTTTGCCCGCAAGTGCTGCTTGAATGAGAAACTGAAGCCCAGTCGTCGTCTTGCCGACACCGGTTGGCCCGCTAAGCATTGTTATCGTGCCCTGATCTAAGCCGCCATAGAGCAACTCATCGAGTTCGTCCACGCCAGACGACAGCGGTTCCGTGTCGATCACTTGTTTCTGCGTATCGGGCACGAGTGCCGGCCATACTTCCAGTCCCGCCGCAGAAATATCGTAGAAATGATCCCCACGCCGGAACGACGACCCTCGGAACTTAGAGATACTGACCATCCGGCTCTCAGGAGTCACATCAAGAGAAATGACAGTATCAACAAGAAACTGAATATCATCGTCTGTGATTGGCCCGCCAGCTTGAGAGGTTAACATGCCCATCGCGTCAATTTCTTTGAGATAATCAAGGAGACCGAGGATTCCGGACCGGAATTGCCGCTCGTCAGTTGTAAGATGTCGGAATTCTGTGATTGGGTCCAGTAACACGCGGTCTGGGTCGATCTCATCAATCTTCTCACGGAGATCGGCAATAAAGTCCGGCTGTTCGACTTCCGCTGACTCAAAGACGCTGTACGAGTTACGCTCTGAGAACTGTTCTTGAGTCGGGGAAATATTATGGAAGTGAATTTGCTCGGTATGAAGATCGAACGCATCTGCGGTTTCCTCAACATACGCCTGTGGCTCACCCATGTTGACGTACAGAGATGTCTCGCCAGCGTCTATCCCCGCCGAAAGAAAATGTAAGCCGAAAATTGTCTTCCCTGAACCAGGAGACCCGCGTATAAGCACGTTTCGCGGGTGGATGAGACCGCCGTTTAAAATATCGTCCAACCCACTAATACCCGTAGACAATCGCTGACCTGTCATAATAGCATATTACCCTTAGTATTCAAGTAGTTTGTTGCTGTGACCGTGCTCTAGTCTTGTCTTTTATCGGCGGACAAGGCGAATACCCCGAGGCGATTCACTTTCTCCACCAAAGTCCAGAACTCACTCTACAAGTTCGACCCCAGTAAATTCGAACCGTGTACCACCCTGTTCACTCTCGGTCACAGTAATCTCCCACTCGTGAGTGCTGGCAATTTGCTCGACGATCCGCAGGCCGAAGCCGGTCCCCTCCTCATTGGTCGAGTAGCCCGCCTCAAATATTTCCTTGCGGTCACTCCCTGGGATACCGGTTCCGGTATCCGCCACGTAGAAGCCGTTCTCTATTGTACCGACGGATACTGTCACGTTTTCGTCGTTATGTTCGACTGCGTTACGATAGAGATTCTCAAATAGTTGCTGAAGACGGCTCTGATCGGCCTTGACAACCTGAGAGACATTAGTTTCGAGTGCTGCCTGTCCCGTGCCAACGGTTTGCCAACTGTCCTTGGCTATGTCCGCAAGTCCAACTGGTTCGGGCTCACCAATCTTCTCACCCTCTCGTGCCAGTGTTAGTAAGTCCTCTATGAGCGCGCCGATCCGATCGAGTGCCTGGGCAACACCCTCAATATGGTCACTCTCGCACTCCTCACGAATCAGTTCTAACCGTCCGACAGCCACTTGAAGCGGATTTCTTAAATCGTGGCTGACAATGCTGGCGAACCCCTCAAGTCGCTCGTTCTGACGTTCGAGTTCCCGTTTGTTCTCGACTTCCTCGGTGACATTCTGTGAGACTGCCATCACGTACTCGATCTCATTGTTGTTGGTCCGAACAGGGGCGGTCTGAATTCGGTATTGCCTGCCCCCGTACTCCTGTCCGAACGTGCTGGCATTCCCATTCAGCGTTTCCTCGTAGTAGTGACAGAGTTCATTCGCGATGTCTTCCGGGAACAGATCGTGTGATTTCCGACCCTCGATATCGTCGGGAGGTAGGCCAATGTTGCCCAGTTCTCTGCCACCGGCGCGTACGTATTCGAGATCCGTGTTGATCAGGAATACCGCACCGTCCGGGAAATTCTTGGCTAGTGTCTCGTACTGGTTTTTTAACTCCTGTAACTCCTGTTCACGTTTTTTTCGGTGGGTCACATCCCGGAGTGTTCCAACTGAGCCGTTGAATTGGTCGCCTTCGTACGGGAGAACGCCCATTTGATCTTCACAGACAATCGGGTCACCCTCCCGCGGGTGCACCGTCACTTCGAATGTGAGCGTTTCCGGGCCATCACTTGACAACAACCGTCCCAACTGGTGTTCTGCCTGTTCGACAGCCTCCTCGTCTTTGATGAGCGACGGTGTGTTCCCAAAGATAGTTTCCCGGTCGTAGCCGACTAACTCGACGAACTCGTCGTTGACGTAGGTGAACCGTCCCTCTTCGTCAATCACGTACACTGCGTCGGTCAGTGCTTCAATGATCGTTTCGTACTCTTCTAATCCTCGCTTGCGGTTCTCGCGCTCGGTGACGTCCTGAAACTTTGAAAAGATCGACTGTACGTCCCCTTCTGCGTTGGTAACAACACGGTTGTGCCACTCACCGGTGAATACTTCGCCGTCCTTTCGGACGTTCCGATTGAGTGCGTGTTTTCCGCCATTGGCATTGAGAAGGCTCTCGACGACAGTGCCAATTTTGTCATGGTCATCGGCGGCGACAATCATTTCCCATGGTTCGCCGCGTATCTCTTGCTCACCATATCCAAGGATTTCTTCAGCCCGTGCGTTCAGCCGTTCGAATCGGAATGTGTTGTCCCACTGGACGGCCCCAAGTGGGGATTCCTCGAATAACAGCGCGAGTTCCTGCTGTCGTTGGCGAGTAGTCTGCTCGTGTTCGACGCGATTAAGCGCTGCTATGAGACTCCCTGCCAGTAGCTCTCCGAGCGCGGTGTCCTGTTGATCGAAGGCTGCTCGCTTCTCGGAGCCAGCGATCAGTACCCCATGGTCAGCAAGTGGCAGATACAAGTGACCAGCGAGATCAGTTCCGGTGTTGTGGCTGTCCGAATCTTGCTGTACATCTGCTATTACTGCTGGTTCGCCGTCGCGGTAGACTCGTCCCGCGATACTGTCCGTCACAGGAAGTGGTTGTATATTTCCAATGAGCGAGTTTAGCTCATCCGTCTGTGCCACGGGAACCAGTTGAGTGTCGTCAGCTTCGGAGACGTGGATAGCATTTGCCTTGAAATTGAGGATATCACTGGCAGCCTCAACGCCAATATCAGCGACCTCTTGTCTGGTTTCTGCCTCTAGGAGTGCCTGTGTAGCCCGGTTCAGTTCGGTTAACTGTCGTTCACGTGTTTTTTTCTCAGTGATGTCGTTGACTGCCCCGCGGAGCTTCGTTACTTGCTCCCCAGATTCCACGACTGGAGTGATCGTAACGTCCAAGAGACGCTCGTCGCTGCCGCCTGGATGGAGTCGCCACGTGTCTCGTAGTTTATCACCTGCTTCGAAACCCTTCTCGAGTGCTTGCTGAACTTCTTCGCGGTCATCCGGGTGGAACAATTCTATCGCCTCTTCAACAGGGATTTCAGTCAGGTTGGGACGCTCGATAATTCGACGGGCACCAACGGTCAGCAAGACCCTACCACTCTCTCTGTCAAGTTCGAACCCGCCGGTGTTGCCCGCAAACTCTGTCAGGCGCATCAGTTCTTCCTGTCTGTCAGCGCGCTCAGCCTCACGTCGGGTGTTGACCGCGTTCCGAATTCGGTTGGCCAAGAGTTCGTACGTCTCTGAACCTGTTCCCTTCTGAAGATAGTCTGTTACATCGGCGGAGATCGCCTCACTGGCTACCTCTTCACTGCCCTTGCCGGTAAAGAGAATGAACGGGAGGTCTGGATTGTTCTCACGGACACCTTGTAAGAGTTCTAAGCCATCCATGCCGGGCATGTTGTAGTCCGAGACAATACAGTCGGGTAGGTGACTATCAACCCGTTCTAGGACCTCGTTACCGCTGTTTGCTGTCTCAACAGTGAATTTATCATCCTCACGTTCGAGGAACGTCGCAGTCAGGTCTGTAAGAGACGGCTCATCGTCAACGTGGAGAACCTGAATCTGTTGTTCCGAAGCGAGAGTCATTACCCGTTACTTTGACACCAGTTCTATAACACTTTCTGAGGATTATCATGTTTGATTTGTTCTTGTATAGCACATTGTTGATGGAGAGAGTTCTTGCGATTTCGAGATACACCACTTCTGTGAGATATCTCGCACCATAGTAGCTCTGCCGACTACCTACTGAGTGAGGTTTATAAAAGAAATCCGTGCCAACAACCTCCACGAGAAGAGCGAGAGTCAAGATGATTTTACGGGTCTGACAATCAAAGCTAATAATTTCAGAGGTACAGTTATTTGTATCTTCACCAAAGACTCTTTATGTCAGTCACAGAAACTGAAGCTGAACCCACCAAAGTGCTGGAGTTTGGCTTGGGCAACGGGACGTACTGTCTGGATATCGGGATCATCGACGAAATCGTTGACGCCGGCAAGCTCACGCGGATCCCTAATTCCCCTGACCACGTTGAAGGCGTAATGGACCTGCGAGGACGTACGACAACGATTGTTGATCCGAAGACACTCTTTTCGATCGACGAGAAAGGACCCCGCGAACGGATTGTGGTGTTCGACGACGACGAGACCGATGGGAGCGGTGCCGTCGGCTGGATGGTTGATGAACTGTTCCAAGTCCGCGACGTGGCTCCAGAAGACGTGGATCAAGCAACAACCGTTAATGGCGAAGGGGTTAATGGAATCGTCAAATCCGAAAACCGCTTCTTGATCTGGGTCACTACAGATATCGACGAGGTCGTGGACTTCGAAGCTCCCAATCTCGTGAGGGAGAAGGAGCAGGCCGACGAATAGTGGGTCGGCGGATCAGCATAATACAAGCTGGAGACTCCGACCTCAACCCCTGCGGGACCTACGGTCACGCTGCTGTCCCGGAACAGTACTTTCGCCTCGCTCGCCTGAGCTATAAGTCACAGAGTCTCTAATTTTGAAGCGAAGGAGCACTGCTGGGCCGGTTTCAACAACTGGATCAGCTCCCAAACAGTGTCAGACGCTCCCTCTCCCCTCGAAGTAGCCCGTGAACTCGTGAGAAATTCTTCACACCGCAAGAAGGCAAGCCATCAACGATCTTCTACAGATAAGCGGATTGTGTACCGGGCAAGGTGTTCAGGAAACGGGGGTTTTCTGAACACCAGTATGAGGACTAAGAATGGGCCTAACTACAGGCTTATACAGAGATGGAGAAAACGAGAGTTAGTCAGGGGGCGAACGGGCAGTACAAGATCACCGTATCGGAGGGGCTCGCCGAGGCGATGCCTGTCCTCGTCGTTGCGTGGGGCGTAACAAACCGGGCGTGGATGCTTTCCCAGATACTTGATATCTGGATCCTCACGGTCAAGCGTCTCTATACAGACTCACTGCCCCCGCTTACTGAACCTGGCCGCCTCGCAGGACGCTTCGTACGTGGCGAGAACCACCCGTCAGTGATGCGTACGTCGCAGCGGCGGATGCCGAGTCCGACTTCGACGGCTCACGCTAGCAAGGTCGTATAGTGGTGTCACACAGTATTGACTGCGACACCACATCGAGTACTCTATCTGGGACGTGAAATCCACGGACGACGACAGTTCGCCGTTGGGTCTCACTCAGGGACAACGCCTCAGAGAATGCGCGGGTATTAGCAGCGGTCACTGCGGCGACAGATTGTACCAGCCAAATGACAGCAGATCCCTACTCTAATCGCCCACCGCAGAGTTGGTTCTCATTCCACAAACGACAAGTCAACCCGCATAATACGTTCGCTGAGGCGGTCGAACTCTGGCATAGGCACTCAAAGTCGTCCGCCTCATCCTCTAATTTAATACCAGGTTGAGTGGTTCATGCGTCGCGTTGCCGGAAGACAAGAACGACAAGCGCCACAACAAGTACAATCTGAACGATCTTATCAACATACCCAACGAGGGTGAAGTTCCCCGCCTTGGCAATATACCACAATGGGATCTGGACAGCTGTATACGGAATCGCGGCGATAGCGAGACCATGGCGACGGACACCTCGTGCGTACAGGAGCATTCCCCCGATGAAGCCAACACCAGCAAGAAGTACTGGCGGCGCTCCCTCTATAACACCAGCATACAGATGTGTTGCGGCTGTGATGCCTAACAGAATAAGTACGACTTGCTCAAGTGTTGATAGCGAGTTCATTCCAGAAGTCCCTGTCGGCGCCTGTTGAGTCGGTGTAGACACAGTATATTTGTGTGACTCGACAAGTATTAATCTTGCTCTATTAATACAAGACCATTTGAAAAATAAGACTTCAGCGGATCTAATGGCTGTGAATGACTGCTATTGGTAGTCTCAGTACCTCACAAAGCATCCTCAGCTAGCTGTTTCCGAAGCCTAAGTTCTACGGCGGAGCGGTTGTGCTGGTGGCCCTGACGAGAGATTCGTACACGAACCGACGGAGAACTGTCGCTGTCGGCGGCGCTGCCGCCGACGTGACAGCGTCGCCACTCCTGGCGAAGGCTAGCCCGGTCGGAGAGTAGCGAGTAAACCGATCGTCTGGTGGTCGATTTGCGGGGACGGTCCGACGCGTCGCGAGGGCTGTCCACGCTGCCCGTTGAATCATATTGATGAACTTCTTGAACGACCACTTCCAGAGGCGACGCCCGCACGGCGGGGCGTCGCTGGTATTAGACACACCTTCAGCAAGCAGACGTCTCAACTAGCCGGCTTTGTGATGTACTGATATCCACATCAATTGTATACACGCTACACACAAGATAGTATTGTCTTATATGGGAAATTGTGTACTTTTCTTTTCGTTCAAATACCCGAATTTGTATTTTAGATTCGTTTGTAGCATCTAGTATAGTTCTTGTTCCAC
Organism: Halorubrum sp. C191; assembly: GCF_002727095.1. Taxonomy (NCBI): domain Archaea; kingdom Methanobacteriati; phylum Methanobacteriota; class Halobacteria; order Halobacteriales; family Haloferacaceae; genus Halorubrum; species Halorubrum sp. C191. The sequence continues at coordinate 24,242 of NZ_NHNZ01000192.1, forward strand.
AATATTAAAACCCGTTCAGCGCGTCACACAAGTGTGGTCCATAGCGAAGAAACACAGCCGTTCGACATAGAGGTGGGGCCCCTACAAGCGGTGGTGGCCGCACTCTTTTCACAGGTGATCATTAACGGGATTAATCCCACGGTGGATGCGTGACTCGCAACCCTCTATCGAGAGTGAACGCGGATTCACCACGGATTATAGCTTCCCTACTGGTCCTGTTGACGTTACTAGGCGCTGTAGGAGGGGTCACAGCAGTGCCAGATGCTCGGATTGGTATCGATGAGGTCGATGTCAGCTCAAGTGAGCCGGTAGTCGATGAGCGAACGTTATTGAATGTGACTGTCTCAAACTCTGGTGGAAGTCCAGCAGCCGCCAACATAACGAGCGTTCGGCTGTATAATGCGGGTGAGGACGGCAACCCACGTGACGAGGCTACCATGGTCGGAGGACTCTCTCCGGGTGACACAACTGATGTCGCTCTGTGGACAGAGTTCGACGAGCCGGGGGAATACCGACTCACTGTCGAGGTCGTTGCGGATCAAGAAGCGACAGGTGGCGAGGCTAACGGCGGGACCGTCACGGTGACACGCGACGTGATTGTTGATGTTCAGCCAGTAGAGGTTGCGCTTGACCTCCGAACCCGCGCGCTAGCACCGGAAGACCTCGAGAGCGACGATGATGATCAAAATGCTGGTGGAATAAATGTTGGTGGTGTCGGAGATCTTCTCGGTGGTGGTGGCGGCGGCCTCCAAGCCGGTGGGACCGACGAGTCTGACTCTGAGTCCGTCGAGTCGGTTGACTCTCCGGTAGCGGTGACGGTCGTTAACACCGGGACGACGACCGCAGACCGCGTGAGCCTGACTGCCGTTGGCACATCAGTCAGAGGGGATAGGGGAGAAAATGCCGCGAGTGACGATGCTGATCCAACAACTAAAGTCGGCCCCTTCGTTGTCGAGAAGCTCGCACCCGGTGAGGAGCGGCAGGTAATTATCGACCTTGGCCCGATTGACGAGCGTTCGGATGTGACGGTTACCGCGGCGTTCCGTGCTGATACCGACGTGAGAAACGAACGCGGTGCTGACCGAACCGCGGAGTCGACAGTAACGTATCCAACGCGCGAAGGTAGTCCGAGCGTTACCGACGCGACCATCCGGACGACTGATGATGGTCAGGTAACTGTTGATGCCAACCTCGGTAATGCGGGTACTGGTGAATTGAACGGGGTTGTCGTTTCGGTTACTGGGACAGATGGGGTTGAACCGACCCCAGCCGGGCAAAAATACTTCATTGGAACCGTCAGCGCGGGCGATTTCGTCGCTTTTGACCTTCAAACTGTGGCGAATGCCTCTGTAGCGGATGAGGTTCCGATCCGGATCGAGTACACCGAGCGTGGTGTCCGCTACACCGAGACCACAATAGTGGCGCTTCCAGAGCCAGATGACGAGAGTGGGTCAGAATCTGGTACTGTTGGCACACTTGGAGTAATCAGTATTGTCGGAGTTGTTGGCGGCACTGGGGTCGCAATTGCTGGGAGTGTAATCCGTCGCCGCGATGTATAGCGTCGAACTCAGGGGTGCGACCAAGCGGTACCCAGGCGGGGGGACCGAACCGGTGGTCGCACTCGACGACGTGAACTTCGCGGTTGAGCCTGGAGAGTTCGTTGCTGTTGTCGGCCCCAGTGGTTCTGGGAAATCAACGCTGCTCAACGTACTCGGTCTCCTCGACGACCCGACTGAGGGGTGGCGTCTGCTGAACGGTACCGATGTGACTGAACTCTCGGTCGCCGAGCGCACCACAGCTCGCAAGGGATCGATCGGATTCGTCTTTCAGGACTTCCACCTCCTGCCAGCGCTGACCGCGGTCGAGAACGTTGCGCTACCAACCGCCTTCGATTCAGGCGACGCGAGCGACCGTGCTGTGGACCTGCTTAGACGGTTTGGGCTCGGTGACCGGCTTGACCACGAACCATCAGAACTGTCTGGTGGACAGAAACAACGGGTCGCTATCGCTAGGTCGCTGATAAATGACCCGGCAGTGTTACTCGCTGACGAGCCAACGGGGAACCTCGACACGGACACCGGCGAGTCAATCCTCGCTGAGTTCGGGCGGGTAAAAGAGGAGGGTGTTGCTGTCATCGCGGTCACACACGATCCGCTAGTTGAGGAGTACGCGGACCGAGTCGTTGAGCTCACCGACGGGGTGCTGGTAGGCGGAGATGTCGATGAGGCGACCTCAGTAGACGACACCCTAGGAGGCCGGAACAGCGAGTCGCCGCTCGCACCGGGAGAACAATGAGCAAGAGTACTTCCAGCGGAACCGACACTGAACCCGGAGCTACCAGTTGGCTCCGGGGCTGGCGACCCGCTGTTGGAATGGCCGGCCGGAATCTCCGCCGGAACCGCGTACGGACGGTACTAGCGGTGCTTGGCGTTTGTATCGGCGTGCTGGCAGTGGCCGCGCTAGGGATATTCGGAAATGTGCTCGCGCTCGGCGCCAACGACGCTATCGGTGATATTGGCACACAAGTAGTCGTGTCGCCAAACTCGGACACCGGAGTAGAGTCACTTTCGACGACTGATGTAGCGGAGATCCGACGTGCCGTTGACGACCCGGCGGTCGGCGATCCGGCTGTGGTTCCACTGTATTCGGACAACGGGATTGTTGCGGGCGCAAGCTCACAGACCTTTGCGACAATCTATGGCGTTGAGGAACCAGCCCTCGCGTTTGAAGCCGCTGAGGGGGAGCTCCCGGACCGTCACCGGCAGGGCGCAATCATCGGTGCGGGTGTTGCTACTGATCTCAATATTGGGACAGGCGATACTGTGGAGATCGTAGGGTCACAAGTGCGCGTCGTTGCCGTGCTCGCTGAGACACAGACATTCAGCCCGGTTGCACCCGATGACGCCGTCTTTCTCCCAGAGTCGGCGTTCGCCGCTGACGGCTACGCGCAAGCGCTTATTATTTCAGAATCCGGTGAGACGGCGCAGGCCGCTGCGGACGCGATCCGCAGAGAGGTGAACGCTCGTGAAGATCGAGTCGACCTATTCGAATTAGCAGCAATCGTGGATGAGATTAATGGCTTCTTTGACCTATTGAGTACGTTCCTGCTCGGGCTCGGTGCTATCTCGCTCGTGGTCGCCGGCGTCTCGATCCTCAATGTAATGCTGATGAGTACGGTCGAGCGGAGACAAGAGATTGGCGTAATGCGTGCTGTGGGTGTGACCCGCCGAGACGTGTTGCGTGTGTTGTTAGCAGAGGCTGGCCTGATTGGTGCCGCGGGCGCCGCAGCAGGGACTGTGCTGACCGTGATACTCGTCGCCGCGCTCGTAGCCGCAACCCCAGCGGTTGACGCCAGCCTAGTTATCGACCCGACTAACGCTTACTATCTCCTGTTGGCGCTAGGATTTGGAGTTGGTGTGGGAATTATCAGTGGGGCGTACCCTGCTTGGAAGGCAGCAAACGAACGCCCGGTAGAGGCGTTGCGAAGCTAAACCAGTACACCCATAGAATATCAAATCGGAAATCAACCATTTTATATACACTCAGCCAGTTGACGGGTTTTTGCCACTCGTTCGTAAAATCACGATTCGTAAATAGTAGGGCAGAAGCAGCGGTCGCGTTAAGTTAAGCAGAAACGCAAGACGGCAAGAGTATCCCGTGAGCTTTGGAAAGCCGAGTTACATACTCAAGATAGGTAGTAACTCCGGGAGAAACTGGATCTGCCTTCTCAGTTCTCCTTCTCGTTGATCCTCAGAACACGATCCGCTACAACGTTCCAGAACACTACAGAAAATCGCATGACAGCAGCTAGGTGAGTACTAACTTGACGCGACCGTACATAGTAACGCCCGCTAAATATACATCGCACATCGGTGATTGCTCCGCCGACAGTCTTAATATATTGTGTGTTCATAACAATACTACATGGGGAAAAAGTGTCAACTACAAGTGCGCCGTCTCGCTGGTGGAATGGCATTGCTTGGACTCACGCTCGGGACATTCGTGTCACGATGGTTTTTGTTGCTCGTCGGGTTTGTCGGTCTTAATCTCATTCAAAGTAGCTTCACAGATGTCTGCCCGGCAGAGCAACTTCTCCCAGGGTGTGAAACGAACGCCGAGGCCAATACCTCATTTGTAAGGTCCTAACTCCGATCGGACGCGAGAATCATTTTTACTCTAGTTTTTATCCGCAACTCAGGAAATATAAAGAAGAGGGTTGGACTGCTAGATAAGTTAGAGGGCCTGACGGCAGTACATATTTAGTCGTGTGGAATATATACAATATTATGATGGGATACGGACGGACTGACCGGCGATACGGACAGTGTAGACAATCAGCCGACCGGAAGTGCCGCCCGTTCGAATTGCCACACACCCGTGGGGATGCCACACGATGACCGGCGGCGAGCAGGCTCGCGGTGGCCAGATGCAGCGATGGGTTGCAGAAGTGTTCAAGCCGGCCGGCGTTGGGGTTGGGGTAACAGTGCTCGCGAGCGTGGTACCATTCGTTGGGTTGCTCGCACCGGCGATGGGCGGTGGCGTGGCGAGCCAGGTGAAGAAGTCTGGCGACGGGAGCGGCCCACGAGTTGGGTTTGTCACGGGCGCATTAGTGGTGTTACTGTCGCTACCGATGACGTTTTTCGCGGTGGCAGTCGCTGCGACCGTATCTCCGATCGCGACGGTCGGTGTGTTGGGAATGACCCTCGTCGGTGCGGTATACGTCATCGGGAGCAGCGCGCTCGGAGGCTACCTTGCCGACGAGCTCGCGGAAGATCACCGGAGCCGTAAAGACGCTACGCGGCAACTTACGCCAGCTACGACGGGAGGGTCGGCGTCACCAATCGAGCGACTCAAGCGCCGGTACGTTGACGGCGAAATGGATGACGACGAGTTTGAACGGCGACTGGAACGGTTAGTAACTATCGAAGGGGCCGGGGAGCAGGCGGGCGACCGCGTCGTCGAAAATCGCGAACGACGACCGAACCGGCGGGAGACTACAGTACCTGCCCACGAGCGCTAACGGCGTCCCAGAAGACCGACGCGCCGAGCGTAGTACAATGGACATGGTCGCTAGATACGAAGCGATTTCGCGTCGTCGGCGTCCGCGACGAGGGCGCCGACGACTACCACCTGTACATGACGAATTTAGCGAGGAAAGAGTTCTTTCCGGCGGATTTAGCGGAGATCTACCGCTGTCGGTGGGAAGTTGAGCTGTTGTTCCGTGAGCTGAAGACGCAGTACGAACTGGACGAGTTCGACACGAGTGACGAACACGTGGTGAGGATCTTATTGTACGCAGCGCTGCTGTCGCTGCTTGTAAGCCGTGATTTGTTGGATCTAGTCACTGAGCAGGCGGATGATGAGCTTGTGTTTCCGACAGAGCGCTGGGCGGCGACCTTTCGGTCGCACGCCCATCTCATTCTCCACGAACTCGGTGAGTTCCTTGGCTACTCACCACCGCCGCTGCTCGAACGCCTGATCGAAGACGCTCAAAAGATCCACAGGCGACGACCAATCTTACAAGAGATGCTCGCTACCGCTACACAACCGAGGTGTGAGGCTTAATACTGTCAGCTAAATAT
>NZ_NHNZ01000173.1:0-21353 GCF_002727095.1 Halorubrum sp. C191
GTACTTATGGCCGTGAGTATAACCACACGGGTCTCGACCGTGTCCGTTTGACCACTCTGGCATGGCGGCGCAATTCGAGAATCGCCGGCGACTCTGCGAATCACTTTGGCACGCAGCGGCGGGAGAGCGATTTGAACACTCGTGTCCTTGCGGACGCTGCGGTTCCAACGCAGTCCCTTGACCAAGCTAGGGAAACCCCGCCAACGGTGAGACGGAGAGTCGAACTCCGAAGCCTCCTGGCTCTCGGTTTCAAACCGAGCGCGGTCGCCTATCCGCATGTCTCACCATCTCCGTCAGAACTTGCTCCGATGAGCCCGCCTCGCGTTTCTCACCAGGACACCGGAAGACGCGCATTACTCAGCTTCTGAGCTTTACTACCGAGGCGAATGTGTTCATCAGCACCCAGTCACAGCAGGGATGGATGACGGTTACCTCGTTCCGTGGAAGTACGCGCCGTCCTCGGTGACGCAGATTCTCACACTTCCAATCGTGTCGATGGACGTTGTCTCACCGAGTGGAACGTGGCGGAACGCTTCTTCTTCGCAGTCAGGGCAGACATTCGTTGGCATCACGCCGTGTCCCGGATTCGAACCGGGAACCCGTCGCCGGGGCTGGCGTAGCAGGCCAGTGGGGTCACCATTCCCCAGTCACGGCACACTGAGCCGACGAGGATTCGAACCTCGGTCCTGTGCGCCCAAGGCACAGTTCGTCGTCCGCTGGACCATCGGCTCACGGGACTGCCGAGCGTTCGGCAGTTAGTTATCTATCTGTACGACTGTTTCCAACTGCGCAACCGCGACCGAGTAGTCGTGGTTGCGCGTCTCATCGCGGGGGCGTACTTCGGGAGGTTCCCGGGAATACCACACCGGCTCATGTAGGTTGCAGACCCTGCTGGGCCCAGCATCGTCGGAACGATCCAGCTGATCGCACCAACGGGCTGCCTACCTCGATGGGTATCCCCACGTGGTTTGTCCACGCGTCCACGCCGACGCCGGGATTTGAACCCGGATCACGGCCGTGACAGGACCGTATGATCGCCGGATTACACCACGTCGGCATGTCGCCCCGGCCGGAATCGAACCGGCGACTTCCGGATTCAAAGTCCGGCGTCCCTCGCCAGCGGAGACTCCGGGGCTTGACGTAGCCGCAGCTAACGCTGCGGGGGGTGTGTGCTAGCGACTCCTCGTACGCTCAGCGCGTACGGAATCGCTCGTTCGTTCCATTGTCAGGAACGAACGCAGACCAAACTGCCACGAGCTTCAGTCGCCGTACTCGCGTGACGCTGTGAGCTAAGCGAGTACGAGGCGAAAGCAGGCGGCACTCCCGTGTTCCCCAGCCCCTGACGGGTAGTCCGCGTGGGAGCCAGGTTATGCGGGTGAGAGTGTCCGGAGATCGCCGGAGTGCGTCGCGCTCTCGTGTTCGATGGTGACGCAGGCTCGACGATTCTCGTCCGGTCTCTCCGCACGCTGGTCTTGTAGGTACTCGCTGAACACGCGACCCGCGGCTAAACAAGAGCAAGCACGCCGCGGTTTGAAGCGAGTATCGACCATGTTGCGGGATTCTCCGTTTACGAGGTTTATTTTGGACGTCTGTTACAGATTATTGTGGGAACTGTATTAAAATTAGTCAGGGTGTGGTAACTATAGGCACTATTTTGACGAATCTAGTTCGCGGTCCGATCAGTCAACTACCCCACCCTACTTCGCTCACTCTGACGGGTTCGCTCGTGGAGGGTGTCGTCAGAACTCTTCGAGTTCTGGCTGCTAACCAGAAGTCTGTGACTTCTGGTGATGGGGCTTGTCCGTGAACTCGGCCTCGAACCCGTCCGGGTGGGCGGTGAATCCGTCACTCGGCGTCACTGTTCCAGACTTGAGGGCAAGCTGACTGTTTCCCGTCCGTCGAGACGACTGTTGGCCTCGACGGACGTACCGCATCCCGATGTTCTTCGCCGCATTGTAGTCCGCGTTGGCTTCCGACTCACACTTCACGCACCGGAAGCCGATCCGAGTCGTGCGATTCTCCTCAGCTGTGAATCCACACTCGGCACACCGCTGTGACGTGTACGCCGACCCGACTTGCTTCACCGAGATGCCGACCGCTTCGGCTTTGTATTCTACCTGCTCGTACAGGGTTCGGAACGCCCACTTGTGACCCCACGACGCACCCGTTCGGTTGCGGATGTCTGTCAAGTCCTCAAACGCAGTCACGAACCCGCTATCGACGGTGGGGCTGTTGTGGCTCAGCCCGAAACACAGGTCGTACTCGAAGAAATCAACCGTGGAGATACTCTTGGCGCAATTGCGCCACATATTGTGTATCCCAGCCTTTGGTTTCGACGTAGTAGCTGAGCACAGCGTCGACGTATTCTATGGGCAGGATCTTGTGAGTTGCGAGGATACAGAGCATGTGTGGTGTCGTGAAGAGTGTGTTCCGGTCGTCAAGTGCGAGATTAATGAAAAGGTAGTTGGTAGTGTTGAATTCGTCCGTGATGAAGAGTTCTGCCTCCAACTCGTTGGCCAGCCAGACACCTTCGGCCTCCCCCTGATCAAGCCCATAGTCGATCGGCTCGTCGGCCCGGTTGTCGACATCGTGTGTTGTTATATGATGGGCAGCTTGGAGGATGAGATCCGCGGCAGCAGCTAGGAGGTCATCATCTCCCGTGGCATGGGTGACCTCGCCGAGAACACTCGCTGGTACGTGGACGTCGTACCCGGTGAGGAGTGTTTTGAGTGGGTCCCCGCCAGAGGGAGCCTTCGGCCGCCCGTCAACGACCGGCGTGGCGAGATTCAACAGTACATTCGTATCGACGACGGCAACGGCGTGCTCCGACATTATCAGGCACGCGACTCGTCATCAGAATCAGCCGAATTTGAATCCGTCCATTCGGAAATCTCGCCGTCGTAGAAGGCATCGTCACTCGGGAGCCCATCCTCGAGTGTGGGTATAGCGGGCGTCCGATCGATCGACTCTCGGAGGAGTTTCAATCGCAGTGCCTCCTCACGGCCCAGAATTGCTTCGACGGTGTCGTAATCGACCCGGCCGTCGTAGTAGGCGTCGCTCAGCCGTCGCTGGAACTCCTCGTCGTTTACAAGCTCTTCGAGTTCGTCTTCAAGTGCGTCGATGATGAGACGGGTACGAGAGATGTCGAGGATTTCAATCGCGCTATCGGCGCGCTCAACGAGGGACTTCGGGGCGTTAAAATCGACGCGTGTTTTTTCCTCAGCCATCACACTATGTGTAGAATCTACACACACATAGTTTCTTTGCCGTTCAATCGAGTGGATCATTCGTTGACCACTCAACGCCCTCCCACGTTCGAACGGTGTCGCCAACGACCGTCCGAAACTCATCGACCGGCGTGGTACGGACACTGGAGGGCATCGGACCATAATCGTCCCACTCCGCAGTGTAGCGGACGACTCTCGATCGAAGACGGCCGTCCGCCGAGTCCGGATCGTACGTTTCGAAGATGTGGTGGACACCGAGCACGAGTACTTCTCCGAGTTCGTCGTGGCGGTAGATTGTATTTTCAGTGAGATTCATACGCGTTCGACGTGCTTATTCAATCTCTGCGTCCGGGCGATCGATACCGGCTTCCAAGTCGGCGAGATCGCGTTCGAGCCGATCGATGTGCGTTTCGAGGTCTTCGACGCTCATCAGAGCGAGACGGAGGAACGCGTCGTCCCGCTCCGGCATCAACGGAAGCTGACTCGTCGATGCCGGCAGGTCGTCCGACTGTCGTGCGCGTTTGCGGACAAGTTCTTCACGAGCGCTGCGCAGTTCTCGACGGATGAGTTCATCGTCGTCCATGGGTTGGCACACACCGGAGTACAGCCCGCTACGGCCCCGGAAGGGCGGTCGCACGGACCGTCTCACCGAGTGTGTGGCTTTCCGACCAACGTTCGGAGATTCATGATAGCGTGTGCCGAGACCTATGACAAATACTTTTTGTAGAGTACATAAGTTCCAGTACAGCATCAACTCCATCGGCGCCAGTCACACACTACAAGTCGTGTGGACAGTGCGACCAGCCGACTCGGAAAGGCAGAATCCTTATGATTGCCTGACCAGAATCCTCGAATCATGCAAGCAGTCGTACTCGCGGCCGGCAAGGGCACGCGCCTCCGCCCGCTCACGGACGACAAACCGAAGGGGATGGTCGAGGTCGACGGCAAACCCCTCATCACCCACTGCTTCGATCAGCTGATCGAGCTCGGCGCCGACGAGCTCATCGTCGTCGTCGGCTACATGAAGGAGGTAATCATCGACCACTACGGCGACGCCTACGAGGGCGTCCCGATCACCTACACGCACCAGCGCGAGCAGAAGGGACTCGCCCACGCGCTCCTCACGGTCGAGGAACACGTCGACGACGACTTCATGCTCATCCTCGGCGACAACATCTTCCAGGCGAACCTCAAGGACGTCGTCCGTCGCCAGCGCGAGGAGCGCGCGGACGCCGCCTTCCTCGTCGAGGAGGTCCCCTGGAAGGAGGCCTCCCGCTACGGCGTCTGCGACACCAACCAGTACGGCGAGATCACGGACGTCGTCGAGAAGCCCGAGGACCCGCCGAGCAACCTCGTGATGACCGGCTTCTACACGTTCACGCCCGCGATCTTCCACGCCTGCCACCTCGTCCAGCCCTCGAACCGCGACGAGTACGAGATCAGCGACGCCGTGGATCTGCTCATCCAGTCGGGCCGCACCATCGACGCCATCGGCCTCGACGGCTGGCGCATCGACGTGGGCTACCCCGAGGACCGCGACGAGGCCGAGCGCCGGCTCCAGGGCGACGACGCCGACGCGGACGGTGACGAGGCGGACGCGGACGCAGTCGTCGAGTCCGACGCGTAGGGCGACGAGAACGAGAGCTATCGCGACGCCATTAACGCGGTCTTTGTTGCCATCCGCTGGAGAATCTCACGGAGCATAGCCGTAGGATCGGGACAGTTCCCGTACTACAGTTCTCCCGTGTAGTCGGGAATGACGTTGTTGAAGAGGTCCTCACAGCACTCCCAGAGGAGTTTCGGAGGAGACGCCGCTTCGAACACGACCGCTTCATACGCCGGAGTTTCCATCGAAGCTGTCTGGTACTGGAAATGCGCTGCGCCGAGGTCGTCGTGGTCGTCGTCTTGATGCCAGCCGCAGTGGAACTCCGCGTTCGGATCGGCGTAGTCGATCCTGAACTCGTCATGGGGCGGCGTGAGCTTCCAGTGGACCTCGAGCTGCGGTGACTCGGAGCCGGTCGGCGGGACGACCCGCTGTGAGTCGATCGCAGCGGCGAGGTACCGCTTCTGGATCGCGTCCGGTTCGAAGCGGACGGAGGTGACCTCCGCTTGTCGCTCCAAGACGTCCTTGAGCGTCCGGTAGAGGGCCGGATTTTCCGCACCGCGGTTCATGCGGACGCGGAGCGGCGTTCACCGGGGAAGCGGTCGTAGAGGCGGAGTGCGTCTTCGACGAGACGCCGGCGCGTCTCGAGGTGATCCCACTCGCGGGCCGCTTGTCGACGATTGCGTTCGTCTGTGACGTCGTCTGTCCGGCCGAGGCTCGCACGGAGCTGATTGGCCGTTTCGACGTCGTATTTCGTCTTCCACGTGCGGATCTGCTCGTTTATGTCTTCGAGGCTCGCAGCGAGTTCGTCGGGCGAGTGTTCCTCGTAGAGTTCGCGCATCTCGGCGAGATACTGACCCACCGGATCCGGCTCGTACGTCGTCTGCTGACCGCGCGTGTCCGATCGCAGTGTACCGTCGTCGACCAGTCGTGTGAGGTACTTCGTCGCCGTCTCGTGGGCGACCTCGGCTTCTTCGGCTATCCAATTGGCTGTTCGGGGTTTCCCGACCGTGAGGGCGACCGCTTCGACGCGATCGGCCGCCGACAGACCGTTAGTCCAGCTCCGGTCCGGTTCGTCGCTCATGACCGCTGATATAGTCCCTACGTAGAAATAATTTGAGGTAGTTCAAATTAAATGTGATACACGGCGGCTCTCGGTCCACCGCGTCTGTCCTCGAACCGCGACGAGTACGAGGTCGGCGACGCCGTCGACCTGCTCATCCAGTCGGGTCACATCATCGACGCCATCGGCCTCGACGGCTGGCGTATCGACGTCGGCTACCCCGAGGACCGCGACGAGGCCGAGCGCCGGCTCCGGGGCGACGACGCCGACGCGGACGGTGACGACGCTGACGCCGACGCGGTCGTCGAGTCCGACGCGTAGGGCGCCGAGGACGAGCGGTATCGTGAAAGCGCTACGAAAGTCTCTCGTTCACGGTGCTGCTGTGCCGACGTTCCCGTTCGAACTCGCGAAGGGGATATCTATCTCGAGACCGTCGTAAGCCAGCAGCGGCTTCTTCGCTTGTCCTGTGCCGCCGCCTTCGAACTCGATGACGCCGATATCTTCGAGTTCGGAGAGATTGTGGTGTACTTGCTTGTAGTCTCGATCCACCAGGCCCGCAGTTTCACGAATGCTTTCGGGTTCGTGTTCGAAGATTGCCTCCAGTAGCTCCAAGTTCTTCGGACTAAGGAGGCGGTTGAGTTCAGCGTACGAGCCGAAGTTGAGTACTGGCTGAGCGTCGTCGAGGTCTTCATCCTCTTGGGCGGCCTTGATACGGCTGCGCGTACGCTGGTCGAGGCGATCGCGTTTGCCGACGGTGATTTTGAGCGTGGGCATGGTGTGTCTCTCTTGGAAGCGTCCTACTCCGGCCAGTCCCACGAAACGGGGGTCAGCTCTTCGACGTCCCGCTTGAAGCGGTCATACAGGGCCAGCATTCCCGGAAACGGAATGGTTTCGTCATCATCTCTTGTGTGGCGTTCGTGACCCTTCGTCCGTTCGTGGGCGTTATCGTAGCGAAGGATGGTGTCGCCGCCAACCTCTCCGAGGTGTAGGCCGTAGTTCCATCCACTCGGGTATTTTGCCGCCTCCGTCTGCCGGATGGTCACATCAACGACGTAGCCATCTTCGACATCCTTCCAATCTTCGATGGTGGTGTAGGACGCCATCCGTCACCCTATGTTGTCATCTCCATAGAAATAAAGGTGTGGACGAAAGAACATAGGTTTGGAGATAGAAGCCGAACATATCCGAGAGAGGTTCAAGAGAGGGCTGGGTTTCCGCTCCGATACTCATGCGGACGCGGAGCGTCGTTCGCCGGGGAAGCGGTCGTGGAGGCGGAGTGCGTCTTCGACGAGGCGCCGGCGCGTCTCGAGGTGGTCCCACTCACGGGGCGCTTGTCGACGGTCGCGTTCATCTGTGAGGTCTTCTGTCCGGCTAAGGCTCGCACGGAGTTGGTTGGCTGTTTCGACGTCGACTACCCCGAGGACCGCGACAAAGCCAAGTGGAGCCTCGCCGGCGACGAGATCGCAGAATCCGACACCAGCATCGAGGATGTCGACGAGCCCGACGCGGTGCCAAACCCTAAAACGCCCGTCCCCGAACCCCCATCTAATGCGCGTGAGCATCGTCGGCAGCGGCTACGTGGGGACGACCGTCGCGGCCTGCTTCGCCGACATGGGCCACGAGGTGGTGAACGTCGACATCGACGAGGAGATCGTCGCGGCGATCAACGACGGCCGCGCGCCGATCCACGAACCGGGTCTCGACGACCTCCTCGCGGAACACGGCGGCGGCACGCTCACGGCGACGACCGACTACGCCGCCGTCCGCGACACCGACCTCACGTTCCTCGCGCTGCCGACCCCCGCGAACGACGACGGGAGCATCGACACGTCGATCATCGAGGCGGGCGCCGAGGCGCTCGGCGACGCCCTCCGGACGAAGGATGGCGACCACGTCGTCGTGACGAAAAGCACCGTCGTCCCGACGACCACCGGGGAGACACTCGCCCCGATCCTCGTCGAAGCCTCGGGGAAGGAGTTCGGCGACGACCTCCATGTGGCGATGAACCCAGAGTTCCTCCGCGAGGGGACGGCCGTCGCGGACTTCCAGTCGCCCGACAAGGTCGTGTTCGGCACGCGGCCCGACGACGCGGTCGCGCTCGACGCCCTTCGTGGGGTGTTCGAACCGCTCCTCGACGCCACCGACGCCGCGGTCGTCGAGACGGGGATCGCCGAGGCCGAGATGATCAAGTACGCCAACAACGCGTTCCTCGCGAGCAAGGTCAGCCTCATCAACGACATCGGGAACGTCTGCAAGCAATTCGGCGTCGACGCCTACGAGGTGGCCGACGCGGTCGGCCTCGACGACCGCATCGGCGAGCGCTTCCTCCGCTCCGGCTTAGGATGGGGGGGGAGTTGCTTCCCGAAAGATTTAAATGCCATAATCGCCGCCGCGAAGGAGACCGGCTACGACCCCGAACTACTCGAAGCCGCCGTGCGCGTGAACGACGGCCAGCCCGAGCGGCTGCTCGCGCTGCTCGACGACCACGTCGACGTGCGCGGCGAGCGCGTCGCCGTCCTCGGGCTCTCGTTCAAGCCCGGCACCGACGACGTGCGGAACTCCCGGGCGATTCCCGTCATCGAGGGGCTACAAGCGCGCGGTGCGACCGTGGTCGCGTACGATCCGGTGGCGACGGAGAACATGCGCGCGCACTTCCCGGACGTCGAGTACGCCGACTCGGCGGCGGCCGCGCTCGACGGCGCGAGCGCGTGCGTCGTCTGTACCGACTGGGACGAGTTCGCCGCGCTCGACGCGGAGTTCGACGCGATGGACGCCCCGATCGTCGTCGACGGCCGACGGATCATCGAACGGCGCGACGGCCTCACCTACGAGGGGCTCACCTGGTAGCGATCACCCGGACCGGCGACGCCATAGGCCGCTCACGACGAGGAGCGCCCCGACGCCACCGCCGGCGAGCGACCCGGCCAAGAGGAGATAGCCGATATCGACGACGACGCGAACGAGGTAGATCGACCCCTCGTACTCGACGAAGTAGTGGTTCGTCACGTCGTTGCGGTACGCGAACCGAGTACCTTCATCCGACGGCCCGCGGTCCGAGTAGATGCGGTCCGCCGAGCCGACCGCCCCCCCCCCCCTGACTGCGGCCTGTTCTTCCGGAGACAGGGCCTCGAACTCGATCGGCTCGATCTCGCTCGGCGAGTACGCGTCGAGCGACGCCGCCATCGCCTCCTCAGTGGGTGCTTGCGCATCGATCGACGTCTCGTAGGCGGGTAGCCCGAGGTACGCGCCGCCAAGACACGCGAGTAGGCAGCAACAGCCGAGCGCGACGCGGAGGGAGACTCGCGTTCGGTTGAACTGGACCATGCTCACTGGACCGGCGCCTCGATCTCGCCAACCCGCCGCATCCGATAGAACCGAACCCTGCGCGTCAGTACGCGCCAGCACACGGCCGCGACGGCGGCCCCGACCGCGTTGGTGAGCAGGTCGCCGAAGTCGGCCGTGCGCGCGTCGAGCGTCGACTGGAGCAGCTCGATACTCCCGCCGTAGCCGACAGCGAGCAGGAACACGACGCCCAACACGGTTCGGTCGCGCCACGGCGAGTCCTGAAACGCGTACGCGAGCGTCACCGCGAGCCCCGCGTACGCCAGCCCGTGGAGCCACGTGCCGTACGGGAACACGCCGAGGGGGCCGGTCCGTATCACGCCGCTTCCCGGCGGCGTGAACACCGAGTAGTAGAGGATCGTCGACGCGACCGCGACGACGCCGGCGAGGCGGAGCCACCGCGGCACGAGCGGGAGTCGGAGCCGACTCATCGTACCACGCTCCTCTGTGGGCGCCGGCAAAAGGGTACGGATCCGCGCAGTTGAGCGCACGCCGAACGAATACGCTTTTTACGCGCGCGCCGGTCGTCGTTGGTAATGCCGCGCTCGGAGGGACCTCCATGGAGTTGATCGACGACGAGGGACGGCTGTTCGGCCGCGTTAACGTCATCGACGCGCTCGTCGTGCTGCTGATCGCCGCCGTCGTCGTCGCAGGCGCCGCGTTCGTGCTCACCGACGACCCAGCGCCGCCACCGGAGACGGACACCACGTACGCGACGCTCGACGTTGGCACCGTCTCGCCGTACGTTGTCGACGCTATCGAGGAGGGTGATACCTACGACTCCGATAGCACGTCAACACTCCGGATAACAGACGTTCATCTCACGCCACAGGACGGTCAGACTCGCGTCGTCCTCCGTGTAGCGCTTGAAGGCGAACGCAACGAGCAAGGAAGTCTCACGTACGCAGGGGCCCCACCACGACTCGGACGGACGCTCGATATCACGACCGACCGCTATCAGGTCAACGGCCAGATTCGTGACGTCGGCGACAGCGACGCATTGGCTACCGAACAACAGCGCGTGTTGCTCTCGAGTCAAGTCGATGCGGGCACCGCGCAGGCGGTGACCCCCGGTGACGAGATTCGCCTCAGCGACCGCACCGTGGCCCGCATCAACAACGTCACCACCTACACGACCAACCGATCGACCCAACGACAGCTGTTCGTTGAAGCGACGCTCGCCGGGCACCGCCAGCAGGACCGGCTCCGGTTCGGCGGCAGTCCAGTCAGGCGGGGACAGAGCGTAACACTTCCCACAAATGAGTACACACTCGACGCGCGAATCGAACAGGTCAGCCACGATATCGACATGGACGCGACAACGACCCGGACCGTGACGCTCCGGATGGAGGAGGTTCGCGAGGACTTCGCGGACGCCATCGAACCGGGGATGGTCGAGCAGACCGGCGACACCACCGTCGCTCGCGTCACCGGCGTGGAGACGGAGCCGTCGCTCATCATCACCACCGGCGAGAACGGCAGCGTCAACGTCGTGGACCACCCGGTGAATCGCGAGGTGACGATCACCGCGGACCTCCAGCTCCGAGAGATGCCGAGCGGCCTCGCGTTCAAGGGCGACCAGATCCGGCAGGGGTCGACCGTGGCGCTCGATCTCGGCACGGTTACTGTGGAGGCGACGGTCGTCACCGTGGGGCGGTAACCACGTCCAGGTCCGCCACAGTCGCAACACACATGAGCGCCCACCCGAAGATCGGTTCAGATGAGTGACGAGACGGAGGCGGGTACGCTGGCCGGAGGCGTACAGCGGGCGGCCCGCGAGTCGCGTCTCGGTCGCCTGTCGCGGCGCACCGCCGACGCCGTGCGCGACTCGTACCTGTACCGCTGGCTCACCGCGGAGCCGGACCCGGAGGTGATCGTGATCGACCTCCGGGGGACGTGGACGGTCGGCCCGTTCATTCGCCTCCTCGATGCGGTCCTCGACCGGCTCCTCCCCGCGCTCGACGACTCCCGCCTGGCGGCCGCGGTCCGGGGCGGCGTGCGGCAGACGCTGGCGGCGCCGGCGGTCGCCGTCGGGCTGGCGCTCCTCGCGGCGGGCCTCGCCCTCGGACTGGCGAGCGTCGCGTCCGGAACGCTCGGGACGACTCGCCTCGTCGTTGCGGGCGGCCTCGTCGCCGCCGGCGTACTCGCCACCCGCGAGCGCCGGAGCTGGGCGGCGCTGCGCGAGACGCGTCCGGTCGAGCTCCTCGTCGCCGCGCTCGAACCCCCGGAGCCGCCGGAGGGAGCGACCGCCGATGCGAACGCGACTGAGACCGGACGGGAGCACCGCTCGACGGACGAGGACGCGAACGCGGGCGACCCCGACGGGACGGAACCGTCCGAGCCGGAGCCGTCGGTCGACCGGCGGACCCGCTCCGACCGCTAGGCCAAACGGGGTCGCTTAAGTGACTGCCCGCGCCCGATTCGGGTAGTGACCACCACGGAGCTGCTCGTTGCGATACTCGCCGGGATCGTTCAGGGGGTCGTCGAGTGGCTCCCCATCTCGAGTCAGGGGAACCTCTCGCTCGTGCTCACGCTCGTCGGCACCGACCCCGCGGTGGCCGTCCAGCTCGCCTTATTCCTCCAGCTGGGGACGACGCTGTCGGCCGCGACGTACTACCGCGCGGAGATCGCGACCATCCTCAGGGCGATCCCCGGATGGCGCCCCGCGACGGCGTACGACGCGGACCACGCGATCGCGACGTACGTCGTCGTGGCGTCGCTTTTCACCGGGGTCGTCGGGATTCCGTTATACGTCCTCGCCGTCGACCTCGTCAGCGAGCTCACGGGCGGCGTCTTCGTCGCCGCGATCGGCGTCCTCCTCGTGATCACCGGCCTGCTCCAGCGGGCCTCGGACACGGTGAGCATGGGCGGCCGCGAGACGCCCTCGCTGGTCGATTCGATCCTCGTCGGGGGCGCGCAGGGGTTCGCCATCCTCCCCGGGATCTCTCGGTCGGGCGTGACCGCGAGCGCGCTGCTGTTCCGCAGCTACGACCCCCCGACGGCGTTTCGGCTCTCCTTCCTGCTGTCGATTCCCGCGAGCGTCGGCGCGGCCGCGCTGACCGTCACGAGCGCGGGCGGCCTGCCGGGGATCGCGCCGGTGCCCGCGGCGGTCGCGCTCGGCGTGAGCGGCGTCGTCGGCTACCTGACGATCGACGCGCTCATGCGCGTCGTCGAGCGCGTCCCGTTCGCGACGGTGTGTTTCGCCCTCGGCGCGCTCGCGATCGTCGGCGGGGGCGGGATCGCGCTACTCGTGTGAACTGAATCACGCGACGGCAACCCGTCTACGGGATTACCCGGCTGCGTAAAAGGTCCGATTACGCCGACTCAGTCCGCGCTCGACACCGACACCGTCGCGGTCGTGCCCCGACCCGCATCACCGTCCTCCTCGCCGATCTCGGAGTCGGCCTCGGCCGCCAGCGTCTCCACGTTCGCGAACACGAAGCCCGCGAACCCGACGCGCAGGAGGAGATCGAGGTACTCCAAGGTCACCGCCGCGGAGAACTGATCGAACAGCCCGGCGATCTGTAACATCGCCCACGCGATCAGGACGCCGAACGCGAACAGCGCGAGGTTCCGCGTCTTCTTGTAAAACAGCTCCCGGGCGGGCGGCTGTCGGGCGGCCACGCTTGCCACCGGCCCGAAGAACAGCCCGATCAGGACGAGGTAGCCGACGAGGATCGCGAGGGTGCCCGCGGTCGCGAGCGGTCCCGCGAACACTTCGGCGAAGTCGTAGCCGAGCCGCATCGCGACGGTGAGCGCGACGATCCCCCAGACGTACCGCCGGCCCGCCCCCGAGACGAACGCCGCGAACCCGAACAGGAAGGGGTACGCGACGTAGTCGGAGAGCAGCTGCCCCGCCTCCAGCGTGCCGCTCCCGACCGAGAACGCCCCGATCCCGGCGCCCCACATCCCGATCCCGACGCCCGCGAGCGCCACGACCGCGACGAACGGGTAGCAGTACCGCCGCAGCTCGGGGGGTTTGCGCCGCGCCAAGGCGAGCAGGACGACAGCGGAGACCGCGTAGACCCCCGCCGAGGCGAACCGCACCGTCGACGGCTCAATCATCGGCGCTCACCTCCGCGTCGCCCGCAGCTGCTCCGGGAGCGGCCGCACCCCCGATCTCGGCCGCTTCCGCCCGCGTCTCGAACTGGGCGAGGCGCTCGGTGAGCGACGCGGTCCGCTCGGAGAGCGCCGTCGCCGTCTCCGCCAGCTCGCCCACCGTCTCGGCCGTCTCGTCGGCGGTCTCGGCGAGCGAGCGCGCCCGGTCCGCGGCGTCGGTGGCGGAGCCGTGGACCGCCTCGACGCGCGCCGCGACCGACTCGATCCCCTCGGCGCCCTCGTCGGTCGCCCGCGCGATGTCGCCCATCGCGACGTCGACGTCCTCGACGGTGCCGGTGAGTTCCTCGATCGCCTCGCCCGCGGCCTCGACCGCCGACGTCGTCTCGTCGAGCTCCGTCATCGTCCGGTCCATCTCGCCGGCGACCGCGGAGACGTCCTCGGTCACCTCGCCGATCGTCGCCTCGATCTCCGTCGTTGACTCGCGGGTCTCCTCGGCGAGCCCCTTCACCTCGTCGGCGACGACCGCGAAGCCGTCGCCGTCGCCGCCCGCCCGCGACGCCTCGATCGAGGCGTTCAGGGCGAGGATGTTGGTCTGCTCGGCGATGTCGGCGATCACGTCGGTCGTCTCCGCGACGCCGTCCATCCGGTCGTCGAGCCCCGCCACGAGGTCGTCGAGCTCCGTCAGCAGGTCGCCGATCTCGACGATCGCCTCGACCGCCTCGGTCGCCCGCCGTTCGCCCTCCGCGCCGAGCTCGGCCGCGGCGCTCGCGTCGCCCGCCACCTCGTCGGTGGTGGAGGCGATCTCCTCGACGGTCGCCGAGAAGTCGTCGGTGTCGGCGGCCGTCTCGCGCAGCCGGTCGGTCTGCTCGTCCAACTCGTCGGCGAGCGTTCGCATCTCGTCGGCCACCTCCTCGTTCATCGCGGCCACGTCGTCGGCCTCGGCGGCCATCTCCTCGCTCGTCGCCTCCACGTCGCCCGCGAACGTCTGGATGTCCTCGATCGTCGTCGAGAGCCCGCCGGTCATCTCGTTGTACGCGGCCGTGATGCGCTCGATCGCGTCGACCTCGCTCTCCTCGGAGAGCTGTCGGGAGAGGTCGCCGTCGGCCGCCCGCTCCATCGCGCCGCCGATCTCGTCGGCGCGTTCGAGCAGCGTGTCGGAGAGCTCCTCGGCCTCCTCACGGGCCGTCTCCGCCTCCGACTTCGCGCGTTCGGACTCGGCGACCGCGTCCCGCAGCGACCGCCGGGTCTCGTCGAAGGCGTCGAAGAGTCGCCCGATCTCGTCGCCGCGGTCGGAGCTGGCGCTCGCGTCGAACTCGCCGCGGCCGACGGCCTCGGCCGTCTGCGTCAGCCGCCGGAGCTCGACGGCGACGTTGCCGACCATGACGATCCCCAGCAGGCCCAGGTTCAGGGTGAGGACGACGCCGATCCCCATGAGCGACGCGGTCGCGGCCTCCGGCGTCCCGACCGTCGCGACGTGGCCCGCGAAGAGGCCGACGAACCCGAGCGTGACGACGAGGGTCGAGAGCACCGCCGCCCCGACGCGTCGACCGTACCGCCCGGTGATTACGTTCAGCATGTATGATCGGAGAGTAATAACCACCTTACTTAGGAGTACAGGCGAAATTACCGGGATCGATAATCAGAGCGGCGAGCGTGCGAGCCGCGGGCAGAGCGGTCGGCGATCGGAAATCGAGCGACTGCGAGCCGGCGACGCGCCGGGGCGCGGGCTTTTCCCTCGGCCGTGCCACCCGTATCCATGCCCAGCGTCAGCGAGACCTACATCGAGAACCGCCAGCGCGTCCAGCCCACCCACACGAACAACTACGCGTCGGCCCACGGGGGGAACGTCGTCAAGTGGATGGACGAGATCGGCGCGATGTCGGCGATGCGCGCCGCGGGCGAGACCTGCGTCACGGCCAAGATCAACGAGCTCGACTTCAAGCGGCCGGTGCCGCAGGGGGACACCTGCGTCATCGAGTCGTACGTGTACGCAGTCGGGCGGACGAGCCTCCGGACGCGGATCCGCGCGTACCGCGAGTCGCCGCGGACCGGGGAGCGCGAGCTCACCACGGAGTCGTACTTCGTGTTCGTCGCCGTCGACGCCGACGGGGAGCCGACGCCCGTCCCGGACCTGGAGGTCGCGGGCGAGCGCTGCCGCGAACTCCGCGACGAGGCGCTCGCTGCGGAGCCAGACGAGGACCGCTGAGCGGCCGAGACGACCGATCCAAACGAGGACCACCGAACGTGCGGGCCGACCGCCGCGCGCGCGACGCTCGACGCGTCAGCGGCTGATCCGGTCGGCGCCGTCGATGACGGACGCGACCTCCGCGCGGGTCGTGACCGCGAGGTCGCCGTCGGTCGTCCGCTTCACGGCCGCCGTCGCCGACCCCCACTCCAGGGCCGCGGAGACGTCGCCGCCCCGCAGTCGCTCGGCGACGAACCCGGCGACGAACGCGTCGCCGGTGCCGATCGCGTCGAACGTCTCCGCCTCGAACACCGCCTGCTCGTACACGTCGCCGCCCGTGAGCGCCGTCGCCCCCTCGTCGCCGCGGGTGACCACCACGGTGTCGAGGGCGTGGTCGGTCGCGAGGCCGTGGGCGACCTCGACGGCGTCGCCGTCGCGGTCCAGCACCGCCCGCGCGTCCCGGTGCGGGACGAACAGGGTGTCGACGTGCTCGAACAGCGTCTCGTACGCGTCGCGCGCCTCGTCGGGCCCCCACAGCTTCGACCGGTAGTTCAGGTCGAACGAGCGGGTGGCGCCCGCCTCGCCCGCGCGGCGCAGGAGCGCGGTCGTCGTCTCCGCGGCGGCCGGCGACAGCGCCGGCGTGATCCCCGTCGTGTGGAACCACTCCGCGCCGTCGAGCGGCGCCGCGGGGAGCTCGTCGGGCTCGACGGTCGTGATCGCGGCGTCGGCGCGGTCGTAGATCACGTTCGTCCCGCGCGGGGCGCCGCCGTGTTCGAGGTAGTACGTCCCGACCCGACTCTCGTCCGGGTCCGCCCACGCGACTTCCGGGCTGACCCCGTGACTTCGGAGCTCGCTCGTCACCCGCCGGCCGAGCGGCGAGTCCGGGAGCTTCGACAGCCACGCGGCGTCGGCGCCGAGCCGCGCCGCGCCGACCGCGACGTTGCTCTCCGCGCCGCCGGCCTGGACGGCCAGCTCGCGCGTCGTCTCGAGCCGGTCGCCGCGCGGCGGCGACAGCCGGAGCATCGTCTCGCCGAAGGTCACGAGGTCGGTCATCGGCGCCACCCCACACAGCAGGTCTCGAACGTGTTCATACCCGGTGCTACGCTCGACCAATTATAAGAACGGGTGATCGGCGGCGGTCGTCACTCGCGGTCGAGCGCGAACGTCACGCGCTCCCCGTCGACCGCCGCCGTGAGGGCCCCGTCTCGAACGGTCGCCCCCGACGCGCGGTCCGACCCCCCCGTGAGCGTCGCGGCGTCGCCGAGCAGGTCGCCGTCCTCGGCCGAGACGACGGCGAACACGGCCGCGCCGTGCGGCGGCAGCTCGCGCTCGACGACCGGACCGGCAACAACCGAGCCGGAGAGCCCGTCCCAGACGACCCGGTCCGATTCTGGTCCCCCCCTCCACCCGTGCTCGCGCGCGTCGAACCTGACGGTCGACGGCTCGTCCGCCCAATTAAACAGGGCGACGGTCGTGGCCCCGTCGCCCGGCCGGTCGCAGACGACTCGCGACGGGAACCGCTCCTCGTCGAGTCGCCCGACCTCGCCGCCGGTCGCGGGCGGGATCGTCCGTTCGAGAAGCCGGCGGCCGGCCGCACCGATCTCCGCGAGCCGGTCAGAGAACACGTTCACGCCGCCGGTCGCGGCGACGAGCGCCGCGAACGACTCACGCTCGGCCGCGGTGAGGTCGCTCGTGTCTCGGACGAGCTGGCAGTCGGGGTCGTTGAGCCACCACCGCCGGTGGAGAAAGTTTCGGGTGAGTGTGTTGCGGACGGCGTTTTTCAGCCCCGGCTGACTCCCCGACTCCCCCGGCGTCTCCCATGTCGGGTCAGTGTCCGGGCCGACCCGCATGGCGTCGAAGAGCCCGACGCTCGGGGCCATCGGCGCGCCGCAGCCGAGGAGGAACGCGTCGTCGCCGGCCGCCTCGGCGATCGCTTCCACGCCCCGCCGATACGCCTCGATCCGGGTGGCCTCGGGGTCGTGCCGCTCGCCGGGGAGTGCCGCCGCGAAGAGGAAGTCGAGCTTCAGGTAGGTGAATCCCCACTCGTCGACAACCGTCGAGACGGTCTCGCGGAGCCAGTCGAGGACCTCTGGGTGCGTCGTGTCGAGCCCGTACAGCTCGGACCCGGCGCGGAAGCCGCCGTCGACCGGCGTTCCCGGACCGTCGCCAGCGCCGTCCGTCGGCTCCGTGACGAACCAGTCCGGGTGGTCGGCATACAGGTCAGCGCCGGCCTCCACGTAGAACGGCGCGAGCCACAATCCCGGGCGGTACCCCGCGGTCGCGATGTCACCCGCAACGGCGCTCATATCCTCGAACCCGTCGGCGATCGACCGCCAGTCACCGAACGCCTCCATGTAGCCGTCGTCGACTTGGACCACGTCGACCGGGATCTCCCACCCTCTGAGTTCCGCGAGGTTCTCCCGCACGTCCGCCTCGGTGACATCGGTGAAGTAGTGGTACCACGAACACCACCCGGTCGGCGCGCGCTCGGGTACGCGGGCGTCCATCCGCTCGCCGACGCGGTCGGCCAGCGCGGCCAGTCCCTCCCGCAGGTCGCGGTCGGCGTCAACCCACAACGGCGGTAGCTCGGTCCGCTCGCCGGGCGCCAAGCGCGTCCCCTCCAGCGGACACACCGCGCGCAGCGTCGCGACCCCGTCGGCGTCGTCGGCCACCTCGAACCGCGTGCAGAACCGGTCGTGTTCGAGGAACCCCGCCGTGACGCCGCGATCCCCCTCGACGAGCCCGGTCAGGTAGCTGCTGACCCGGTCGTCTGTCGACGCCGCGAGGTCGTTCATCATCGGGGCGTTGTCGGGGTCCTCGATCGGGAACCGCTCTCCGACGGAGAGCGTCCCCGTCGGCGTCCACGACTGGTACCCGTGCCGGTACACACGCGCGTCAGCGCCGAACGCGGTGTCGAACGCGCACGTCACGTCGCCGACTCGGACCGGTTCCTCGCCGGCGTTCTCGACGGTCACGGTCGCGGTCACGCCGCCGCCCTCCGTCGACAGCGACACCGCTGCGACCCGCACCCGCCCGTCTTCCCCGTCGGTCGCCGCCGCGTGGAGGCTCCCGACGAGGAGGTCGCCGGCGTCGTCCGCGACCGTGACCTCGCGGTCGGTCGGGTCGTACGTGACTGCGGTGGTGTGCGCCCTGCCCTCGTTCATATCACACCCTCTCCGTGCCCCCACAAATACCCTGCCACGCGAGCGCCCCGTCGGGCGGAGGCCGACCGCCGTCGACTCCGCCTATCCGAACGCTTAGGTGACACGGTCGACACGGTGAGCCATGCGAACCGGAGTCTGTTACTTCCCGGAACACTGGCCGAGCGAAGAGTGGGAACGCGACATCGCCGCGATGGCCGACGCCGGCCTCGAATACGTGCGGATGGCGGAGTTCTCGTGGGGAGTTCTTGAGCCCGAGCGCGGGGAGTTCGACTTCAGGTGGCTCGACGAGGCGATCGAGCTCGTTGGCGACCACGGGATGGAGGCGGTGTTATGTACGCCGACGGCGACGCCGCCGAAGTGGCTAGTCGACGAGCGGCCGTCGATCCGGCAGGAAGAGCCCGACGGCACCGTCCGTCAACACGGCAGCCGCCGCCACTACTGTTTCAACTCCACCGCCTACCGCGAGGAGACGGCACGGATCGTCGAGCGGGTCACCGAACGGTACGCCGACTCGCCGCACGTCGCCGGCTGGCAGACGGACAACGAGTTCGGCTGTCATCGGACCGTCCGCTGTTACTGCGACGACTGCGCCGAGGCGTTCCGGACGTGGCTCGCGGACCGCTACGGCGACGTCGACCGGCTCAACGAGGCGTGGGGGAACGCGTTCTGGAGCCAGCAGTACGGCTCGTTCGAGGAGGTCGACCCGCCGGGGCCGACCCCCACGGAGCACCACCCCTCACGGCTGCTGGCGTACGCGCGCTTCGCCAGCGACTCGGTCGTCGAGTACAACCGCCTCCAGGCCGACCTGATACGCGAGGCCGACCCAAACTGGTTCGTTACTCACAACTTCATGGGACGGTTCCCAACGCTGAACGCCTACGACGTGAGCGCGGACCTCGACCGCGTCGCCTGGGACTCCTACCCGACGGGATTCGTTCAGGACCGCTACGACGGGGAGGCGTCGCCGGACCAGCTGCGGGCCGGCGACCCCGACCAGGTGGGGATGGACCACGACCTCTACCGGAGCGCGCTCGACAGGCCGTTCTGGGTGATGGAACAGCAGCCGGGCGACGTCAACTGGCCGCCGCACTGCCCCCAGCCGGGCGAGGGCGCGATGCGGCTGTGGGCCCACCACGCCGCCGCTCACGGGGCCGACGCGGTGCTCTACTTCAGGTGGCGGCGCTGTCTCGAGGGGCAAGAGCAGTACCACGCCGGCCTCCGGAAGGCGGACGGCTCGCCCGACCGCGGGTACGCTGACGCCGCGCGCGCTAGCGAAGAGTTCGCGGCGCTCGACAGCGCCGACCACGTGGACGCGCCGGTGGCGGTCGTCTTCGACTACGACTCCCTGTGGGCACTCGACGCGCAGCCCCACGCCCCGGAGTTCGACTACTGGGCGCTCCAAGAGGCGTTCTACGGCGCCGTCCGCGGTCGCGGCGTCCAGGTGGACGTGGTCCCGCCGAGCGCCGACCTCTCCGGATACGCCGCCGTCGTCGCGCCCGCGCTCCACCTCGTCACCGAGGACCTCGCCGACCGGCTGACCGACTACGTCGCCGGTGGCGGGGAGGTCCTCTTCGGACCCCGAACCGGCGTGAAGGACGCGGAGAACAAGCTCCGACCGACGTCGCAGCCCGGCCCGCTGACCGACCTCGTCGGCGCGGCCGTCGACCAGCACGAGTCGCTGCCGCGGCGCCTCGAAACGGCGGTCCGGCGGGCGGACGGTCCCACGGACGACGGGAGCGATGCCGACGACGGCGCGGCGCCGTCCGCCTCGTTCCGGACTTGGGCCGAGTGGCTCGACCCGGACGCCGCTGAGGTCCGGTACACGTACGAGGTCGACGGGCCGGCGGACGGTCGACCGGCGGTCGTCGCCAACGCGGTCGGCGACGGACGCGTCACCTACTGCGGGGTCTGGCCCGACCCGGACCTGGCGGACGCGCTCGCGTCGGCCCTGCTCGACCGCGCGGGTATTCGTTACGCCGATCGGCTTCCGGACGGCGTCCGCGTCGGCTACCGCGGCGGCCACACGTGGGTGACCAACTTCACGGGCGACCGGCTCCGACTGCCCGGGATCGACCCCGACTCGCTCGCGGTCGACGACGCCGACCGGGACGCCGTCGACGCGGCGGGTGACGGCGGCGAGGACTCGCGCGCTGACACCGCCGTTGTGGGGTCGTACGGAGTCGTCGTCATCGAGGGCGACCGCGTGGACGGTCTGCGGGTCGCTCAGCCGTAGTCGGACACGTCAGTCGAAACATACGGCTCCGCTGAATCCCATTCTTAAACCTTTTCGCCTGAAACAGCCGGTCGTTGAAGAGTGCTACCTGATCGATAGCGGGAGTGAGTGTTGCAGATCGGTGGTGCGAATAAGATATTTAAATAGGCGTGCGCCACGGCGTCGATCGGTTATAAATGGACGAAGCGGTCGGCGCGGGCCCGGGAGCGGGCCGGAGGCCCGCGAGCGGCGCCGGGCGAGGGAGTCGGTGGCGGGCGGAGCGAAGCGACGGCCGCCAGCGACGAGGATGGGGAGGTTTGAGGCTGCGGTGCTGTTCCGGGGCGGGAATCGAAGGGGCAGCCGCGAAACCGCCACAGGCGACGCAAGCACCGCAGGGAGGGAGTGGCAACGACCGACTGAGGACCGCAGCGAGCGCATCGAGTCCTCGCGACTGGGGCTTTAGCATCCGTTGTAGTTTCTGACTCTTATACACATCTG
>NZ_NHNZ01000189.1:0-7195 GCF_002727095.1 Halorubrum sp. C191
AAGAGACAGCCCTTCAGCGCGGGGAGGATGTCAATTGCTGAAGATTTCCACAAGGCCGCACTCTTCAATTAAAACTCACCTCAAAATCGTCTGTCTGTGGATCCAAGCTTCCTATCCACGCCCGAATAAATCCCATTGGGATCAGATATACCAGTAACGTAGGCAATGAGTTGAGGTCGCTATCGATTGCGAATGCGATACCGGCTAAAACCAACGTCACGGGGGCGAGTACGTATACAAATATCAAGTACAATTCAGTGAGTGGGGCGTACACAAACGCCAGCGGGTCTGTCGGTGATTTCTGTTTGTATGATTGCTCAGCAACAAAGTGCCGCCAAACACGGCTCAGCTGAAACAGCACGATGCCAGCAATCGCGAGGCCGACTGACACGGGTAGGTCCGAAGCAAGACTGTATCTGGAGGCAACAGAGCGGATTATAACGCCGACAATCACGGCATTGAAAACAACTTTGGACCAGACAAATTTGATATTTCGCCAGTATACTGGTGGGAACAAGCCAATCAGCTGACGTGGGGTCGGGTCGGTGTCCCACATGTCTCCGTCCCGACCGTCTACTGGTTTCGGAGTAAACAACGCAATAGGAAAAAAGAAGAGCTGGATAATCGCTACCTCGATGAGATACACCAGTGCGATCTCAACGAGGTTCCACTGAAACACGACCACTCCAACAATGAGTCCAAAATTCAGTATGAGCCCAAGGAAAAAGTCGCTAGACTCTCCCAGTTCTCTGAACGTGGTATCAACAACCGATGTCCAGCTGCGTTCACCCATTTGCTAGTTGGTTTGTTTTCACACGTTCATGCTTATTTTCATTTCCAAACAGAACCTGCTAGCTAAGGTCTGTGGCCAGCACGTTTGGTGAAATAAGACGCGACTCCGGTGTCGCCTCGCCCCAGCAAACCCAATTCGATACAACCACTACTACCGGTCGAAACTGAGCAACATTGAACGACCCGACGATGAGTGAAGATATTATATGGTTCGGATACCTTCCTGAATTATGACTGGGGCACCCCTCAGGCTCCAACGAGCGGACGAAGCCACTCTCTCTTATGTCGAAACTAGACTTGAAGCGAATGGCTTGCCGTCTCAGGACGTACGGTCGAAGCCAGACTGCTTCTACATCGGCTACGACGGCGACGAACGGATAGGCGTCGTAGGTATCGAATTGTATGGGACTGACGGTCTTCTACGGTCGGTTGTCGTCGAAGAAGCTGTGCGAGGCCAGGGATATGGAGCAGCACTCTGTGCGGTTGTGGAAACGGAAGCGCAGTCTGCCAGCGTTGATACGCTGTACCTGTTGACAACAAACGCTTCTAGTTTCTTTGTCGACTTGGGATACGTGGAAATAGATCGAAGTACAGCTCCAAGGGCTATTCAGCAAACTACAGAATTCGACGATATCTGCCCTTCAACAGCTACCTGTATGAAAAAAACTCTGTAGCACCAGACCTGTTCTCTAGCTCCTCTGTACTGAACGATTCGTGAGTCATCTGTACTGAGCGATTCCCACTATGTGTAAGGGGTCTTCGATGACCACCTGTTTGTGCCAACTCATGAGCCCTAGACACCCCCGAGAAGGATGTGCTCGACGACATCTGCGAATGTAACCTTTTCGCGCAGCTGCTGTATCTCGACGGTGACATGCCACCGCTAGGAGCGGTGACACTGGCAGGTGCCGCCGCTTCCTTCGCTACACAGGGCGGAAGCAACCTGTAGGGACGCGCGCGGCGCGAGAAGTGCGCGATGGAGCATGACCCAAACGCGGCGACGCCGCAGCACGCCGCCTCTGTCCTCGTGGCGTGCGGCCTGCTCGCGACGATGCTCACTGCGGCATTCGCATTCGGGAGCGGTGGTCCGGCCACTGCGGCGCTGCTTGTTGCCGGTGCGAAAGGCGTGTGAAATATCGACCTCGAGGAGCCCGGAGAAGAGCCGTCAGTCAGTCGTGGGTCCGGAGGTTCGTCACGTCCATCAAGTCGGTGAGAAGTCTCGTCTCGAAGTCAAAATCGGCGACGATGAGTTCGGCACCGGTGGAGCGCGCTGTCGCGGCGATGAGGAGATCGCGGGCAGCCATGCGCTCACCGTCATCCATCAACTGGTCTTGTATCCGCGTGGCTTCGAGGGCGATCTGGTCGTTGAGTTCGAGCGACTGAACGCCACCGAAATCCTGCCGGATCGCGACGACATCGGTGGTCCCAGCACTGATTTTCCCGTTGAGCACCTCGAAGACGCAGAGCGCGGACGTGAGGTAGGGCTGTCCGCGGTCCTCGACGAATTGACGGTGTCCGGGACGCCTTCGAGCATGTCGATGACGACGGAGGTATCGAGGAAGATCACCGCTCAAAACTCTCTTGCGAGCGCTTGACGGCGTCACGTGCGCGGTCGGCGGCTTCCGGGCTCCACGCGCCGATGTTGATCGGATTCTCGGTCTGAGCGAGGCGTTCGAGCAGCTAGTCGAACGTCTCGTCATCCCGTTTCAGGCTCTCTAGCATCTCCTTCGTGTCGTCAGAGACGCGGATTGACGTACTCATGTGTATACAAACTGTATACACGAGTTATTATCTTTTGGCGCTATCGTTGGACCGGTGAACCGCCTCAGGGTCAAGCCCCGAGGCTTCCCGTGGTACAGTTATAGGTCACAGACAAGCCAGATCTTCGAACGGGCCTACGCGGAACCGTCGCGGAACCGTTCGATCGGGATATCGGAGACGTCATCATAATCGTCGTCACCGCCAACGAAGAGCGTCGCGTCAACATGTTCAGCCGTTGCCAGCGCGAACGAGTCGCCAAGCGCAGGATTATACTTGAGCGTATACTCCGAGGCGTCCGTCCAAGTATCGGCGACATCTACCGTTTTGATACCGAGATTAGTCAGCCAGTCGAGATACTCGTCGGCTGTGTCGCGGTCGTACTTTCGGGCGATTGTGTACCGGATCTCAGCGAAATTCACGTAGCTGGCGTAGCCGACGGTGTCCTCGACTGCGACCGCGTCGAGATACTCTTCTACAACCTCGCTGCCTAGTTCATCGTCGGCGTGTGCTATCAGCGGCTCAGCGCCGAAGACAACGCGGTCAGGAGCCGACATTATTCTTCAGTTGAGAACTGCGAGTCACGTTCATTCCGGTCCTGGTCGCGTTTCTCTTCGAGAATCTCGGACGCAGGCTTGTCTGTACTCGCTTCGCTACGGGCGGCAAAGCCGCGCATCTCGCTCGGTGAGCGGACCTGTTCAACGATCACCTCTCCATCTTCGGTTTCCCGGAACAACACCTTCCCAGGCGCTTCGATCCCGAGCTTTTCGCGGAACCGTTTTGGGATGGTCGCCTGGCCGTGCTTAGTGACGGCGACAATCTCTTTTTCAGAGTCATTTGGTTGTTCTGACTTACTTATAGTTCATAATTAGATCTTAATCATAATTAAATTTTCTTCTTATTGACAAATAGTTGTTACTCCTCTGTCGGATGTTTTGGTCGAGTTCGAGGTGTGGTTCGGCTTTTGAGGAACGCGAAATACTAGAGTCAAACAGTCCTCGAACGCAGCGGTTCGATTACCTGTTGTGGTCAATATATCCGGCTTCCCATTCAGTCCGAGCTTCGATCTCTCTCGTGCCCCGGCGAGTAGTGCTGTACTCGTTGGTCCGTCGGTCCCGCTGGCTTTTTTCGATGAGTCCCTTCTCAACGAGCGTGTCGAGGTTGGGATAGAGCCGCCCATGATGGATTTCCTTTTCGTAGTAGTCCTCGAGCTCGTCTTTGATCGCAAGTCCGTGGGGGCCATCACGTCCGGCAACGACGTACAGCAGATCGCGCTGAAAGCCAGTGAGATCGTACATATCGCAATTTTCGCATTCGAGTTTTGAAGTACTACTGATTTGGTGACTGCGTGTCATAGAATACGTTTCAAACCCTCTAGGCAGTGATTTTGACTGCTTCATCTCACGCTTGAGTCGGAGGAGCACCGTATTTTCGTCTCCATAGTCGGGCTATCGTGGGGCGGATGCTACAGCAGAGACTGGATCCCGGTGGAGAGTGTTTTCAGGTCTGCTGTCGCGAGCTTTCGGTTGCGATAAGGCGAAGTCGGGGGCAACCGATATTTATTGGGACTTTTTCAGTCTCGATGCGGCCAGCATCTTCGAGTGCTGATTTGGCCCGTTAGAAGGTCGCTTTCGAAGCGATATCCGTATCCTCTCCCCATTTGAGATGTCGTGGAGGAGGACCTTGTTACGGGCTGCGAGGATGGGCATGATCTCGACGATACTTGGTATTCGTTGCTGTTGGAAATCTCTTCAGCGTGTGTGAGGACTTCGTTCAGTTCGTCAGCGGCGTCGTCGCTAATCTCTTCTCGGAGCGTCTCTTTACTACTGTGAGGAGAGGTGTCCGAAGGTGATGCTGCTCGACAGCCTCGAATCTGGGGTCGGACTCGCCGTAGACTGATGAGACCAGTTCGGGATCCGAACTCGAGATACTGTGCTTCCCAGAAGGGCTCCGAGAAGACATTTCAATAATTTACTAGATATCAGTCCGATATCAGATAAGATAATTCGGCCGTAGCTTATTATATATACACCATCAAACAAACATATATTGATGGGTGTCCCAATATCAGAAAGTCACAAGCGTAGGGTATTCACCGCGTGATGGCTGGAGTGTTGACGACACCAGCGGGTATCGCATATATTAGTCTATTTTTTATTAGTGGCATCATCTGTTTTGCGGCTATTCCGCGTGCGAGGATGATCTCCGACGCCGACATCCGTCGTGGCTTGGTCGGAATGCTCGTAGCGACGGGAATCTGGGGAATATTCAAAACGGGATACTTTCTTGTGCCGGATCCACTCAAGGAGCCCGCGTATATTATTGGACTCGTGTTCGGATTCGGGACCGTTTGGGCGTGGTTGTACTTCGCATCCGCTTATAGCGGCCGGCAACTACATCAGAACTCAAGTATACGTCTCCTCAGTACCGGCGTGTTTCTCACCGTGGTAACCGTGAAGGTTACCAATCCGTTACACGGCCTCTATTTTACAATCAGTGAAGCTACCACGCCTTTTCGCTATTTGGCGATCAACCACGGTATAGTCCACTGGATAGCAACTGGGTTCTCGTATGTGCTCGCAGCCGTCGGCCTGTTCATGGTATTCGAAGTATATGTGAAGTCGGAGTATGACTCACGGCTGCTGGCTGGCATGACCGGCCTCCTCGGCTTACCTGTTATCTTTGATCTCATCGCTATTACGACACCGACGTTGATTGAGTTCATTTACGCGCCGGTTGGGGTAGCAGGGTTCGCGGTCGGAGCAGTGTTCCTGTTCGGCGATCGGCTCCTAGCAGTCGGCGCGGCCTCCCAAGCCGGCAACTTGACCGTGATCGTCGACGACGATGGTCGGATCAAAGACTACTCAGCCGCGATGGTAGACTCGTTTCCGGATCTTGGTGGATCAGTCGGCGAGAGCCTCGAAGATGTGTTTCCGGAACTCCGTGCGGCCCAGAACGGGACAAAAAACGTCGTCACGCAGAATAACGGCACTCAGCCGAGCCACTACCTCGTGTCGTCACAATCAATGGGTGTCGGGGGACCAGAGACAGATGTTTTGACTCTCAATGACATTTCAGAACGCGAGCGGCAGCGTCAGCAACTGCTAAAGCGAGAACGCGAACTCGACCAACGCAACGAGCTCTACCGGGCCATTCTGGCTGCGAGCTTCTCGTTCGTGTTCCGAATCGACATCGAGATGCGATTCAATTACGTGTCCGAGTCGGCCGAATCATTCGTGGGATACGAGCCTGAGGAGTTGACTGGCGAGCACATATCAGTACTTGCCGCAGATGACGAGAGCCTCACAACAGCAGTGGAGCGTCTCGACGAGGTCACAAATGGCCAGACGGCTCAGATACGCGACCACCCTATCGTGACACAGTCGGGTCGCACCACTTACATCGACATGCGGCTCGTTCCAATTTACGACCCTTCTGTGAGCCGCGACAAGCGGACGGCCGACGACGTCACAGAAGTCCAAGTGATGGTTCAAGACGCGAGCCAGCGACGAAAGCGCGAGGGCCTGATCAGCGTATTAAATCGCGTGTTACGACATAATGTTCGGAACGAACTGACGGTGATTAATGGCCGTGCCGAACTGCTCGCAAACGAGCTTGACGGAGGTGCTAAATCGAGCGCTGAGACGATCGTTCAGGCTGGTGAACGCCTGTTGGACATTGCTGAGTCAGCGCGACAGATCGAAGAGAACCGGGAGGTCTCGCCGGAACTTCAAGCAGTCGATATTATTCCGACCATCAGCGATACGATCGAAAGACTCGAACAGCGGCACCCGGAAGTGGGAGTGACAACCGAGCTACCAGACACTGCGGTCGCCGAAACTTTACCACGGATCGGGACGGCCATGTGGGAGTTGCTCGAAAACGTTGCGGAGCACACCGGCTCGGACCCGGTCGTCAAGATAACTGTAATCAAGCGTAATGACTCAGTTGTGCTGACCATCGCGGACGAGGGGCCTGGAATCCCGAAAGAAGAAGAAGAAGTTCTGGTTAAAGGAAAAGAGCAACCATTAGTCCATGGCCAAGGACTCGGTCTCTATCTCGCGTATTGGATCGTCGTCACGGTAGGGGCGGACATCGAAGTGTCCGGATCTGAATCAGGGACAACCATCCAGATCCACCTCCCAACCCCTACGGACTCCTCATAAAATATTCTCGACTGTTTAGCTTTATTAAATCATATTATCAAATCCGAGAAATATACTGCGGCTTTAGCTGTAGGATGATCCGGTGTGTCACCTCGCAAAGCCTACTATGCGACTTGACGACTATCCCAAACGAGACGGGAAGCGGGTCTGGCTCAGCCAGAGCGACGAGAACGACGAGGTCGCAGCGTTCATCGACGAGGCGAAGTCCCCAGAGCAGGAGATCGCGTTTCGGCTCGGCGTTCAGGCCGGACTCCGTCGCGAGGAGATCGCCAGCGTCACTGGCAACGACTTCACGTACGCCCCGACGGCTTCCTCCGCGTGTGGAACGACTACCCGAAGCGCGGGCAGTACCGCGAGACGCCGATTCCAAAGGAACTCGCCAGTTCCGTCCGGACACTCTCATACGAACGCGACCCCGATGAGCCGATCGTCGACGTCGAGCCGAACTCAATCTATCGCTGGGTGAAGCGCGCCGGCGA